>CAUQMF010000006.1:0-42198 GCA_963518965.1 uncultured Campylobacter sp. | reverse complement strand
ATGATGGGCTTTATCGCATTTATCATGCTCGTTGCCGCAGGCTTTGGCTCGGTTTTGCGCGAGAGCGGCGGTATCGAGCAGCTAGTGGGCTTTGCTAGCGAGGTGGTGGGCGGCAAAATAGGCGGCGCGATACTGATGCTAGCTATCGGTTTGCTAGTTACCATGGGCATCGGCACGAGCTTTGGCACGATACCGATCATCGCGGCGATTTACGTGCCGTTTTCGCTATCGCTCGGTTTTTCTCCGGCGGCCATTATCTTGCTAGTTGGTATCGCGGCGGCTCTGGGCGATGCGGGCAGTCCCGCTAGCGACAGCACGTTAGGGCCTACGAGCGGTCTAAACGCCGACGGCCAGCACAATCACATATACGATACGTGCGTGCCGACTTTCATATTCTTTAATATACCGCTACTAATCGGCGGCGTAATCGGCGCGATGATTTTGTAAATTTGGCGGCTTGTCTTTTTCCGCTATACTGCGTTGGAATTTAAATTTTAAGCTCGGCAGACTAACTGTCTAGCCTACGCTTAAAATTTAAATTCCGCCTTGTCTAGCAAAAAAATACTGCGCCTTAATTTTTTCCATTCAAATTTTGAAGTAAATTTACAAATTTAGCTCATATATTCTTTTTTGCCGTTACCTTCACAAATACTAAACCAAATTTAAAATTTGGAACGTCTTTTGCTTTGGCTAGCTTAAATTTCACTTTTTACAAAGGATAAACTATGATGAGATCGCTATGGGCAGGCGTTACCGGACTGCAAGCTCACCAGATCGCTATGGACGTCGAGGGCAACAACATCGCCAACGTAAACACCGTCGGCTACAAATACAACCGCGCAAATTTCGACGACCTTATCTATCAAACTTCGCGTATCGCTACCGCACCGCAAAATCAGCACGGCGGCGTAAATAACATGGAAGTGGGTCTAGGCACTCAGATAAACTCCACTACGAGGATTTTCAAGCAAGGCTCTTTGCAAACCACCGACAAGCAAACCGATATCGCGCTTCAAGGCGACGGGTTTTTCATGGTTAGCCCGGACGGCGGCAAGACTACCTACTATACTAGAAACGGCGATTTTTCAAGGGATAGCGAGGGTAACTTTGTCGATAACGGCGGAAATATCGTGCAAGGCTGGATGAGGGACGAGGTTACGGGCGAGATAGATCCGACCAGACCTCTTAGCGATATAAAGATACCCACCGGTCTAACCGTACCTGCGCGCGCCACGACAAATATCGCTCTAAAGGGAAATTTAGACAGCGGCAACGACGTGGGAAATAAGAAAATACCTATCTACCAACTCGATCAGTATCATAACTGGGTCGATACCAATAAAGACGGCATCAAAACCGACACGGAAAGACACGAAGAAAACAATATCGGCGAAAATAGATTTTACGTAAATAGGCAAGGCGAGCAGAGAATGACCGAGCGCGGAGCCGATCTTGGAGTTTTGTTTAATAATGCCGGCGACGCGTATAATCTACGCACGGGGCAGGGTATCTGGGTCAGCTACGCAGACGCCAAAACTAGGGCCATGGACGTAGGCGCTAGAAACGACGGAACCTTTGCGGCGCCTAAAAATTTGAACGTAAATTTAAACGGCGAGTCTATAGTAGCAACAGTAAATAGCGTAAGCGAGCTAGCTACGGCCATAAATCAAAGATATAGCAAAACGGGCGTAGAAGCTAGCGTCATAAACGGCAATCAACTAGTTCTAACCAATAGAAATAACCTAGGCACGACCGCAGCCAGCAGAAACATAAAAATGACCGTAAATAGCGGCGATACCATCGGCGGGGACTTCGTAGATACTAAGGTCATAACCGCGTACCAATATACTTACAACAAAACCCGAGTCAGCGCGCTACACACATATGACGACGCTATGGCTAGGGAGGTAACGACGACCGAGGATTTGCGCGAAGCGATGCAAAAAGACGCTAGACTGTTTACCAACTACGAGGGCAGAAACGTAGATAATCCTAACGGCGCGCTCAAAGCCGGACGCGAGCTAACGACGGCCGCGACGGCGGTAACGACCGCGCTACCTAGCGATACCGCTTTAGCGACTGCTGTAACGAACGCAAATAACGCTACTACGGCTTTAGCAGCGGACCCCGGTAACACCAGTTTGAGAACCGCTTACAATACGGCGATCACAGCTCTAAATACCGCTATGGATACCGCGGTAACGGCTAACCCGACTAACGCTGCTCTAGCCTCCGCAGTAGCTACGGCTAAAAAGGCGATCGCATCTTTTACCGATACCGTAGACGCCACCAACTCAAAAACGGCTCTTGATGCAGCAAAAACGGCTCGCGATACCGCAAAGGCCGCTCTGGATGCAGATCCTACGAATGCTACCAAACAAGCTGCATTTAACGCCGCCCAAGCCGCCTACGATACCGCCAAAAACGCATACGACGCTGCATACGCTAAGGCGTTTAAAAACTACAATAAAAACGATGGCGTGGAGATAACCGTAAACGAGCACGGTCAGTTTCAGGTAAAAAATCCGAGCGGAGACGCCTTTAACTCCGACGACGGCGACGCTACGGACGCAACGGGCGGCGGCACGACGAACAATGCAGATACGGGCATGGACGATCATAATATAAATTTAGCTATCACCGGTCTAACAAATGCCGCCAACAACGTAACCGAAAACGTTAAATTTACGGCATCTATGGCTCCGCTCTCAGGTTCGTTAAGCTCCGGAGACGCCGCAAGAGTAACCGATAGCCTAAACATGGCGGCCCATAGCTCTAGCACCGATATCTACGACAGCCTAGGCACGAAACATAACGTCAAGATGGACTTCGTAAAACGCGGTTATACCGAAAACGGCGGAACGGAGTGGACGATGGTGATCCAGGTGGCCGAACCGAATCAAATAAGCACTACAGAGCCTAAAAACGTGATAACCGGTTACGTGAGGTTTAACCCGGACGGCTCGCTAGCGACGTATAGCCCTGCTAGCATTACCTTCGGCGCGCAAAACGGCTCGTCTATCGGTCAGCATATTGAGCTAAAATTCGGTACTACGCAGACCACCGACGGACTAACCAGCACCGATAATAACTCAAGCACCTCCGACATCAGCCAAGACGGATATGCTAGCGGCGAACTACACGGACTAAGGATAGACGGAGCAGGCACTCTCATAGGCTCTTTTACCAACGGTAGAAGCCTAGGACTAGCGCAAGTGGGCGTGGCTAAATTTGCAAATAACCAAGGCTTAGCCGGCGAGGGCGGAAATTTATTTTCTCGTACGGCAAACTCGGGCGATCCGATCATCGGCGCGGCTCAAACTGCCGGACGCGGTAAAATTTCGGCCTCAAGCCTTGAGATGAGTAACGTCGATCTATCTCGCTCGCTAACTCAGCTCATCGTCGTACAGCGCGGCTTCCAAGCTAACTCAAAGACGATAACTACTAGCGACGAGATGCTAAACACGCTGCTTCAGTTAAAATAATTTTAATTCTTAGGGCGGATAAAACCGCCCTAGCTTTATAAAATATGCTATACTCGCTTAAAAATTTAGGATAAAATATGCAAAAAAAAGAAGAAGAAATCAAAAAAGAGATAAAAGAAAAATTAAGAAAAGTCGTTTTAAATAATCCTAAAATAAAAGCAATTTACGAGCGGCTAAAAGATAAATGATCTACCCCGATATAAAAGACGCAGTAGAAATACATAACGACATCATTGAAAATATAGGCGGCAAAAGCGGCTATAACGAAGTTAGTATCGGTTATCTGGCTTCTGCTTTGGAGCACGTTAGAAATAATGAATTTTATCCGAATTTTTTAGATAAAATAACTCATATCGTATTTTCGTGCGTCAAATTTCATCCCTTTTTAGACGGCAACAAACGAACCGCCATACAGCTTGGAATATATTTTTAGAATTAAACGGAATGGACGGATACTTCGTACATTTTGCGAGTATTATGGAAGATGCGGTAGTAGATCTAGCGGATAACAAAATCTCTAAAGATGAGCTAAAAAATATTATTTCAAATATCATCTACTAAAATCAAATTTTTATTGATTTTTAGCTAAATTTACCGCTAAATTTAACTAAAAGAGTCAAAAATGCAAGTAACGCTTCTAAACTACACTCCGCTAAATATCTGCTCGCACGCGATCCGTACGTGTTGGCAAAGCTTTGAAAAAGGCGACAACGGCGGCGAAAAAGACGTTGAGCTCATCGAGCGCGTCGGCAATAAATTTAAACATGCCAGCACGCTAGAGCACCTCTCCTACAACTTCTACATCCAAGGCATCTCGCGCGCCCTGCTGCAAGAGTTAGCCCGTCACCGCGTAGCGAGCCTCAGCGTCAAATCAACGCGCTACACCCTAAAAGAGCTAAAAAAAGAGCTCAAATTTGAGCTTGGCGACTTTGAGCGAGCAGCGAGATTTATAGTATTAACGGGCGACGAAACGGTCGATAACGCAAGCGTCAAAGCGCTAGAAAACCTGCGCGAAATCCTAGCAAATACGACAAAAAGCCTCGACATCGTCAAATACTGCCTGCCAGAGTGCTACAAAACCGAGCTCACGTGGAGCGTAAACGCGCGCAGTTTGCAAAATTTCCTCTCGCTTCGCAGCTCAAAATCAGCGCTTTGGGAGATTAGAAATCTCTCACTAAAGCTTTACGAGTCGCTGCCGCAGGAGCATAAATTTATATTTGAAAGCTGCGTAAATCAAGAAGCTCAGCCTAAGTAATCGGCTCAAAAATATCGCGCCCTCTAGTTGCCGGCGGCGGTTTTGCGGGGCGTACGAGCAAATACGGTGTAACGCGCGCGGATTTAGATAAACGTTTGATAAAATTAAAAAACCTCGCTCAAGCGCTACGGTCATAGGCAAAAAAGCCGAAATTTTAGGCACTTAGAAAGTAAAATTTAAAATCGGCGCGAGCGGAAGCGAAGCTTTATCTGCGGCGTAATCGCGGATTATTTATCAGGACTTTGCATTGCGCGCGTAGGCGATTACAATAAAAGCTCCGCTTTAAACAAAATCTATATTTTTTACATCATTTTGCCGCGGTGATAGAGGCGCTTAAATTTGAAATTAGATCGCTGAAAATTTAACGTAAAAGCAATTTAAATTTCTAAACCATAAGAGCCTAATGGAAAAGTCCTACTCGCGCTTAATCAAACTAAACGCTTTAAGGGCGTATGAAGGGCTTAAATTTATCGTTAAACGGCAAAGGCCTTAAATTTATTTTGCGATAAATTTTTGTTATTTGAAGCCGATTGCCTAAAGGCATGATTTGCCAGCGGTTTTTGCTTGGGATAAGTTTGGATTTAAAGGCGCGGTTTTAGGCTGATTATGAGGAAAAATTGCTAATCGCCAAATTTGGCGACAAAAATTATAGAGCCGAAAAATTCGTCGGAAGAAAAAGTGAAAACCATATAAATTTAAAAATCCGCCGAAAATCGGCGGAAAAATTATTCGTCGTATTTTAAGAAAATATCCTCGCCGCCTTTTTCAAGGTTTAGGATGCCTTCGCCGCGTTTAAAGGTAATCTCGGCGCCATCGTCGTTTGCTAGTCTCGTGCCGCTTGCGGTGACCGCGTTTTTAAGGTTGATTTTGTGACCTTTGCTGTCTTCCAGCACGGCGGTATTAAATTCGTCCGTCGAGCTTAGTTTGACGACGTATTTCGGGTCGTTTACGCCGGTAAATTTAATCACTTCGGCTTGCGATTTGGTGATTTGCGCTTTGTTCGAGCTTTCGCTTTTGCTTGCCTGACAACCGCTAAGCATAGCAACTGCGGCAAAAGCCGCCAAAGATGAAACTAAAATTTTCTTCATTTTTGTCCTTTTTTTGAAATGAGACTGAAATCTTACTTTAAAATAATTTATATAAAGTAAATTTAACCAAGCGGAGTCCTCGCTCAAGGTTAAATTTACTCGCGGGCTTACGCTTACTTGGAAAAATAAGCCGCCGCGCGCCCTTTGCCAATGCTCTTAAAAAGCCTGCAAAAATAGCGATTTAAACTAGTTGCATCCGCAACCGCAGCAAGATTTAGCGCCGCCGTGAAGCTCGGAAACGTAAAATTTAACCGAATTCAGCCCCTCTTTTAGCGCCCATTCGTAAGCGCTCGAGACGAAATCCCAGTTGATATTTTCAAACAACTTCTCCAAATACGCCGGGCGCGCGTTTCTGTGATCTATGTAGTATGCGTGCTCCCAAACGTCCGCGACTAGAAGCGGCACGAGGCCGTCAGTTACCGGGGTTTGCGCGTTGCTTGTTTGCACGATTTGCAGTTTGTCCTCTTTTGGATTATAAACTAGCCACGCCCAGCCGGAGCCAAAAAGCGTAGTAGCAGCCTTTAAAAACTCCTCTTTAAAATTTGGAATATCTTTTTCCAGGCGCGCCTTTAGCTCGTCGCTCATTTGGCTTTTTTTCGCGATGCAATCCCAGTAAAAGTCGTGGTTATAGACCTGAGCCGCGTTGTTAAACACGCCGCCCGAGCTTTTTGTAAGGATATCAAAGAGGCTAGCGCCCTCAAACTCCGTACCTTTTATCAAATTATTTAGGTTATTGACATAGGTTTGGTGGTGCTTGCCGTGGTGATAGTTACAGGTTTCTTCGCTCACGACGGCGTTTGCTTTCGGATCGAAAGGTAGTTTTCTAAGTTCAAACATAATTTTTCCTTTGTAATAAAATTTATCCGTAATTATAGCGATAAAAGAGTAACTATTTTACTAACGCTTTAATAAGCTTTTATCAATAACCGTAGATTTTGCGATAAATTCAGATATTTGACATTTATGATAAATTTAGCGACACGCTCGCTGGTTTTGCAAATTTTAGCCTATATCGCGATTGCTGGCTTTTAATCGCTAGCTCGCTCATAGAGCCGTAAAGATACGCCGCCGCGATTTTATTAGCTCAAATAATCTTATGGCGCGTAAATTTGACCCAATGACAAGACCGCGTCGCTTAAATCCTAATCTCAAGCGAGCTTTTAAGCTCTATAACGAAGCGTCAAAGAGGGTGTAAAAGCGGCAATTTTAAAAAAGCGGTCCGTTAAATTTAACCAAAGCTCAGCATAATAAATTTCAACTTAAAAGCAAGCAAAATATAAGATAGTGTGTATTTTAGTAACATTTGATTAAGTAAGGGCTGGCAAGATGTAAAGCGAAATAACGATATTATCTACGCAGATTTATTTATATGTTACTTTCTTACACATAAAAGGGATAAATTTTACGAAATAAAAAAGAAAATTTCTAAATTCGCTAGTTTTATATTTTATAATCGTTTCAAGCTAACACATAGCGCATTTCACAAAAAGGACATCACATGAAATTTAAGTTACTTTCCGCACTGCTTCTTTCTTGCGCGCTGGCCGGAAGCGCATTTGCCGCAGGCAAAACCTACACGATCAAATTTGCCCACGTCGTGGCCGCCTCTACGCCAAAAGGCAAGGCTGCCGATTTTTTTGCAAAAAGAGTCGGCGAGCTTAGCGGCGGAGCGATCAAAGTCGAGGTATATCCGGCCGCGTCGCTAATGGACGACGATAGGGTTTTTGCCGCGCTAAAGCTTGGCAACGTCCAAATGGCTGCGCCTAGTTTTTCTAAATTTACTCCGATAGTACCGCAGTTTCAGCTATTTGACCTGCCGTTTATCTTTAGAGACAACGCCCATCTTTACGCTGTTCAAGACGGCGAAGTTGGACAAGCTTTAAAAGATATGATCGCCAAAAAAGGCTTCATCGCGCTTGATTTTTGGGACGCGGGATTTAAGCACTTTAGCTCAAGCAAAAAGCCTATCGTAGAGCCTGCGGATGCTAAGGGACAAAAATTCCGCATTCAAAGCTCAAAGGTGCTTGAAGAGCAGATTAAAGCTATCGGCGGCAACCCGCAAGTATTGCCGTTTTCAGAGGTTTATCCGGCCCTTCAACAAGGCGTAGTCGATGCGACGGAAAACCCGCTTTCAAATTTCTATAACTCCAAATTTTACGAGGCGCAAAGCTCTTTAACGCTATCAGGCCACGGATATTTGGGATATTTAGTCGTTATGAGCGAGAAATTTTGGAAAGGTTTGCCTGATGATATGAAGGCTCACGTAACGCAAGCTCTAAAAGAGGCTACGGCTTATGAGCGCGAAGAGACGGCCAAAGAAGAAGAGCATATTTTAAGCGAGCTTAAAAAATTTGCCGGCGAAAGCAAAAAGCTTGAGATAATCGAGCTAAATGCCGATCAAAAAGGTAAATGGGCAGAGGCTATGAAGCCGATTTATCCTAACTTCTACAACGTGATCGGTCAAGACCTGGTAGAAAAAACGATAAATACGAAGTAGGATTTTATGGGTAAATTTTTTGAGATTTTAGATGTCGGCATCGCCTCGGTAAACAAAACCGTAGCGGTGCTAGGCATCGCCGCAGGCACGCTGCTAGCCTTTGTTAACGTCGTGATGAGGTATTGCTTTAACACGGGCTGGTCGTGGGCCGGCGAGCTAACTAACTACCTTTTTATCTGGTCAGCGTTTTTCGCCGCAGCTTACGGCTTTAGAAAAGGTATACATATCTCGGTTACGATTTTGATCGAGAGATTTCCGCCCATCGTCGCAAAGGCCTATCTCATCTTCGCAAACATCATAACGACGGTATTTTTGATGTTTATAGTATATTATAGCGTGCAGTATCTACAGGTGTTGTTCGAGCTTGATTCCATGAGCGTGGATCTAGGCGTGCCGCAGTGGGTACCGATGCTGGTACTTCCGGTAGCGTTTTTGGGTGCTAGCTACCGCGCCGGAGAGAAAATTTTCCAGATCGCTATGACGCCGGCCGATAAGGTCATCGTAAATAACGAAGCCGAGATGATACACGACTCGGTCAAGAAAAGCTAAGGAGAGCCTATGACCATCGCATTTTTATTTATCTCGCTGTTTGGCCTTATGCTTATAGGCGTTCCCGTCGCCGTTTCGCTGGGAGCTAGTACGGTTTTAACGATGCTGCTCTTTACCAGCTTAGATGTTTCGGAGGTGCCTCAGCTCATCTTTGACGGTATCAATAAATTTCCTCTCATGGCGATTCCGATGTTTATTCTGGCAGGAAATTTACTGAGCAAGGGCGGTTCTGCTAGACGCATTATAGATTTTGCTAAATCTATGGTCGGACACCTGCCTGGCGGCCTGCCGATGAGCGCGATATTTGCGTGCGTGATATTTGCCGCGGTTTCTGGTAGCTCGCCCGCTACGGTCGTAGCGATAGGCTCTATTATGTTCGTCGCCATTAAAGAAGCCGGCTACCCAAAAGAGTACGCCGTGGGCGGTATCACGACGGCAGGCTCTCTAGGTATCCTCATCCCGCCTTCGGTCGTTATGATCGTTTACGGCGTGACGGCCGAGGTCAGTATCGCGCAGCTATTTATGGCGGGCGTCGTGCCTGGGCTGATGCTAGGCGGCATGATGATAGCTCAGACTTATTTCGGAGCAAAAAGGCTTGGATTTAAAGCTACTACGCCAGAGCCTTGGAGCGAGCGGATAAAAAAATTTTTCAGAGCTTTTTGGGCGCTGTTAATCGTAGTAGTCGTTATCGGCGGTATCTACGGCGGCATTTTTACGCCGACAGAGGCTGCTGCGGCGAGCGCTATATATGCGCTGATTATTTCGCTATTCGTCTATAAAGATATCAAATTTAAAGACCTGTGGGACATCTGCCTAGAGTCTGCCATCACGACGGCGATGATATTTTTCATCATCGCAAACGCGTTCGTATTTGCATACCTGCTAGCTACCGAAAACATCCCGCAAACGATAGCAGAGAGCATCCTAGCCGCAAATATCGGCAAGATAGGCTTTTTAATCATCGTAAATATCCTGCTTTTCATCATGGGACAGTTTATGGAGCCATCATCGGTCGTTATGATCATGGTGCCGCTGCTACTACCGATCGCAAAAGCGCTAGGCGTGGATCTGGTGCACTTTGGTATCCTACTCATCGTAAACATGGAAATTGGCATGATCACGCCGCCCGTGGGCTTAAATTTATTCGTCGCCAGCGGCCTAACGGGTATGAATCTAAAAGATGTCATCGTCTCGTGCCTACCGTGGACTTTGACGCTATTTATCGGACTTATTTTAGTGACCTATATCCCGGAGATTTCGCTTTGGTTGCCTAATCTTATGTACAAAAACTAACCGACTTTTAAATTTTGCGAGCGGGCTTAGCTAAAGCCTTGCTCGCCTTAAATTATGCCTCGCTAAATTTGCCTCAAAAGCCCAAATAAAGCCAAAGTGTCGTATAATTTTCGCAAATAAAAAGGGGGAGATTATGTATAGCGTCAAACTGCATATTTGCTTAAGCGAGGATTTAAAAAACAAGCTTGAAATTTTAGAAAAAATCCAGCCAAGGCCGCGCTTTACGCACGAATTTAGCACTATAAAAAGCCCAAGCGATATCTCTACGCCCATACCCGACGAAAATCAATATCTCATCATCGCAAGCGAGAACTGCGGACTAAATTTATCCGAGCTAAAAAACCGTATCGGCGAAAGCGGCTTTTTGGCGATTTACGCGAGGGACGCGGGCAAGATAGCGGGCGAGCAAAAGCAAATCGCCGATGAAATTTGGCTAGAAAGCGCGAATTTAGACGATTTTTACTTTGAAAAAGCGCTAAATTTGATCGCCGAGCGCAAAGAGGCGTGGCTACAAAAAACGTGGTTGCAGACGATGATAAACTCATCTCCCGATATGATCTGGTTTAAGGATATGGGCGGACTACATCTAGAGGTAAACGACGCCTTTTGCGAGGTCGTAGATAAGCAAAAAGACGACGTCCGCGGCAAAGATCACTACTATATCTGGAATATCCCAAAAGAGATATACGAGCAAACGGGCTACGTCTGCGTCCAGACCGAGGACGACGTCGTAGCCGCGCGCAAAACCTGCCTGCTGGACGAAGAGGTGATGAAAGCAGACGGCAACCTAAGCAAGCTAAAAACGTATAAAACGCCGATATTTGACGGCGAGACGATCATCGGTACCGTAGGCATCGCTCGCGACGTGACGAAAGAGTACGAGTATCTGCAAAATATCGAACATCTAGCCCACTACGACCAGCTCACGGGGCTAGCTAACCGCAACCAGTTGGATGCATTTTTAGACAAGCTAAAAACCACGCATATGAGCATACTTTATATGGATTTAGATCGCTTCAAGCAGGTAAACGACGAGCACGGACACCAAGCGGGCGATAAGGCTTTGGTCGCGATCTCGGAGCTGATAAAGGAAATTTTTAACGACGCTATGAACGTACGCATAGGCGGAGACGAGTTTATCTCGATATTTACCGACGGCGCGAATATGCAAAGCATAGCGCCCCGCGTACAAATTTTGATCAACCGATTTTTTAAAATTTGTCAAGAAAATCCGCTATTTAGCGGACTATCCGTGAGTGCCGGCATCGCAGAAGGACAGATCGGACACGGCTCGTTTGACCTGCTGCTTCAGCGTGCCGACGATGCTCTTTATAAGGCTAAACACGCGGGCCGCGGCACCTACTGCATAAATCCCTGGGAAGACTTTTAGCAAAAATAAATTTACGCGAGCGTTTGCCGGTCGGTAGCGATGCGGCGCGAATTTACGGCGACTGGTCAGCATCTGCACGTCTTGGCGGCTGACCGTTAATTTGATATCGCCTCTTATCTTTTACTCTAAATTTTATTCAATTTTTGCCGATATCGTTAGAAAGCCAAATTTTAAAAGGATTTTAGATGATAGGCGGCGTAAACGGATTTAACGCAAATGCAAATTTCGATTTTAGCGGCGCTCGCGGGCAAAATTTAAAAACGCGCGAGGAAAAAGAAGCGGCGAATTTGATGTCAAATTTGACGGCACAGATTAATTACGATACGGTAAATCCAAGCAAATTAGACTACGACCAACTAAAAATTTGGGCGGATAAGGTTGATCCAGAAAAGCTAACGGGTAAAAATTTAAGCATGTGGCTAGGCGCAAAAATGGGGTTTGAAAAGGTTGTGGACGATTGGCGTAAAGAGCTCGGACTAAAGCCTGACGAACCGGTATTTGCAAGGAGGATATTTTCTCTAAGCGGCTACACGAGAGACGATAAAATCAGCATCTGGGGCAAGATGAACGGGCTTGATCCGAGTACCGACAAAGAAAAGGCCGCCGAGCTAAAAAGCTTCGTAGATAGTACGCGAGCTCTAATCGCGCACGCGGGCGATCCGTCCGATATATTTAGGCAGGACGTCTTTAGCGTGGATAAGTTTTTGAGTAAATTTAACGTGGATCTGGGCGGGTTTGGCCCGGGGCTTAGCATGCGTAGCGGTAGCGGCCTGATAATGGACGCCGAGGCCTCGAAACTACTGGATTCAGATATGAGCGAGGAGGAATTTAAAGATAAATGGCTCGAGTACGCGGCAAATAAAATCCTAGGCGAATACGCAAACGTCAAAATTTCGCTCAAGGACGGCGAGCTAAATTTCGACCAAACGCCCGCAAAAGAGCGCATTACGCTTCTTGGGCAAGATCTCGAAACTCGCGTGAACTACGCGGACGAAGCGAGCAAAAAAGAGTTTTTTAAATTCCTAAAAGGCCTATTTAAAAACGGCGAAAGCATCGGAGACGCGCTGCAAAAAATCGCTCTAAAAAAGGGAGACTTTGACGAAACGGCCAAAGAAGAAGCGCAAGCAGACGCCGCCAAAGAAAAGAAATTTAAACCGATCAAAGCGACGAGTAAAAGCCAAACCTATGTTTATAGGGATATAAAGCGCGAGTTTTTCGAGAATTTTATCAAAGCCGAACAAGAAAGAGGAACAGACGTAACCAAGCTTTTAGAAGCTCTAAATAAAATCCGAAAGCTAGATATAAATGCCTAAATTTGAAGGTGGCGGTTGCTAGGATAATTTAAAAAGACGAATTCGTATATTAGTTCAAATTCGGCTCAAAAATTAGCCGAAACTACGCGCCGAATTTACTCGTAAAAGCTAAATTTAAATGCTCCAAATTCGGCCTGCCGGCAAATTTACCACACAAAGCCGAATTTAAGCGCAAATCACATCTCGTAGCTATCTTCTTCGTCTTCGTCGCCGTATTCGTAGTCGTTCTCGTCGTAGTTGTAGCTGTATCGCTCGGACCTCTCGTCGTCGAATTCAGAGTATTCATCCTCCAGATCTTCCTCTTCGTAGTCAAATTCTTCGCTCATTTTCTCTCCTTTAAAATTATTTTTTCACTTCTTCGACGTATAGGCTCTGGCTAGGGAAGGCAAATCCAAGCCCGTTAGCCTCTACTATGTTCATTATTTTTAGCATTACGTCTTCTTTGACGGCTAAAAACTCGCCCCAGACTATCGTCTTTGAAAAGCAATACACAAGGATATTTATCGAACTATCCGCAAACTCGTCCACGACGACGAACAAATTTGACTTATATCCCGCCAAATCGTCAAACGAAACGATGCCTCGGTCGTAGCGGCTAACTTTTTTAGAGCCCATATCGTCGCCCTTTGCGATATCCGGATGATCGATTAGCATCTGTTTTATCTCCTCGACGCATTTTTTTATCTGCTCGGTCGTGGCGCTATACTCTAGCCCGATTAGCATCCTGATGCGCCGTCCCATCTTTCGCCTGCTCCAGTTTCGGATCGGATCGCTGGCTAGCTTTGAGTTTGGCACGAAGATAAGGGCGTTGTCAAAGGTTCGCACGGTCGTTTTTCTGAGCCCTATCTCCACGACCGTTCCCTCGATGTCGCCGCACACGATCCAGTCGCCTTGCGAAAACGAGTTATCAAAGAGCAGCATCACGGAAGCAAAGAAATTCGCCAAGATGTCCTTAGTCGCAAGAGCCACCGCAAGGCCGCCGATACCAAGAGAGGCGATAATGGCGCTGACGTTAAAGCCGAGCTTGCTAAGCACGATAAGCAGCGCGATAACGAAGATGATGAAATAGATGATCTTTAGGATCAAATTTATCACCTCTTTGCGCCCGCTTTTTTTAGTGAGTTCGTTGATGAGCACCATGCCGTAGCCGTTTAGTACGCTAAGTATGAGCCAGGTTACGGCGATGACGAAAGTGATCGCTAGGAAATTTGCAAATTTTATCGGCATCGGAGCCGGATAGTACGCGATCGAGACGCAAATATCTATCGCGTAGGCGATAAGAGTGAGAAGCATCGGGCGCTTGATGATTTCTACGATGCGCCCTTTGGTCTGCCTATCCGAGTCGTGCTTGACGAAAAATTTCATCAAAGCCCACAGCGTGAGCCTGCTAAGCAGCGTCGTAAACGAGACGAAAAACAAAAATACTATGAATATGATTGCCGCCTTGCCGACGTTAAATTTACTCGTAAAGGAGGCCTTTTCGTTGATAAAATCGATCGACGTTTTTAAATTTAACTCCGAAATGATATAGTTTGACGTGAGTAGTTCGGCGTTATCGCGCAGGTAGTGGAGTATCTCCTCAAGCGTCTTTTTGTGCGCCTCTAGCGCCTCTAGTTCGCCTTTGTGCGCAGCGAGCGCTTCCTCGTTTAGACTATCTTTAAACTCCTTAAACTGCGAGTAAAACTCGGTCTGAAAGCTAAGCAGCGTCTCCTCGACGGCGAGCCTTACGTTCACGGCCTTGCCGCCTTCTTTGAAGATATTTTCTAAATTTAAAAGCGAGGAGTAAAACAGCCCGTCAAGCCGCATACGCTCAAGCTCGAGCATGTTTTTGACGTATAAATTTTGATTGTCCGAGTTTTTCAGCCGTTTGATTTTTGATTCCAAATTTTGCATTTCATGCTTAAATTTTTGCACCTGCTCCTCGTCGATTTCGATTTGCATGATGAGGTAGGGGATCTGCTCGATTAGCTTTTCTTTTTTCTCCGAGACGGTTTTAAAAAGCACGTTTTTATCTGCGGTTTCGTTATTTTCGGCGGATTGGGCTTTGATAACGGCGATCTGAGCGTTTGCTTCGTTGATTTGATTTACGACGCTTAGGATATCCGTGGCGTTTATGTCGTCGATTTTGGTATTTGCTAGTAAATTTAAGCCAAAGCACAGCGCAAAAACGGCGGCTAAAATTTTTCTCATTTCTCGACTCCTAGCAGTTTAAAGCTCTTCGTCGCGAAGTTGTAGTTGTAGATTTCGCCCGTTTCTATTATGTAGTGCCAGGCATAAATTTTTAGCTCATCGTCTTTAAATTTAGCCTTGACGTCTGGATAGCTCAGTAAATTTTCAAACGAATTTACGAGGCTTAGGCGCTCGGTTATCCACTCTCTTTTTGCGATATTGTCGCCGAAAAGCTTTTGCACGCGCTTTTTTACGGGCTCTAGCAAGTCAAGCCAGCGCTTTACGTTTGGCGTTTTGCTAAATTTAGCCTCATCCATCCACAAAGCCGCGCAGCCGCCGCAGTTGCTATGTCCGCAAATGATGACGTTTTGCACGTTTAGCGTTTGCAAGGCGTACTCGATCGCCGAGGTCGTAGCCAAAAACTCCTCGCTTTTGCGGTACGGAGGCACGATATTTGCGATATTTCGCACGACGACTAGGTCGCCTGGCATCGTGTTTGTTATGAGGCTAGGCACGACGCGCGAGTCGATGCAGCCGACAAAAAGAGTGTGCGGCGTCTGCTTCTCGCCCAGGCTTTCAAAAAGCTCTTTGTGTTCTAAAAAATCTTCTTCCATAAATTTAACGGCGCCGTCTAAAATTTCTTGCATTGTATTTTCCTGACAATTTTTTAAAATATTATATCAAAAACGTTTCAAACTTCGTTAAAATTTTTTAAATTGCTTTTTACGCGCCAAATTCAGCGATTTTTTATATTTTATTTACCTATTTTTGGCTAAATTTGCATCAAAAATTAAAAAGGAGAGAACATGAGTTTATATGACAGAAACTATGCAAGCTCAAGCGAGCATGAGGTTGCCGGCGAATATTCGCAAAGCGCGCTTAGCACGTTTATCAAGCAAACTTATCAGCTTTTCGCGGCTTCGCTTTTAGCCGCCAGCGTCGGAGCTTACGTCGGGCTTTATAGCTCGCTGGGAGCGACGGTAGCGGGCAACTACTGGCTGTTTGTGATACTTGAGCTAGGGCTTTTGGTCGGTTTAATGTTTGCTAAACGCAAAGCGGGCTTAAATTTGATCCTGCTTTTTGCATTTACTTTTGTTAGCGGACTTACGCTTACGCCTATTTTAGGACGCACTTTTGCGATGCCTGGAGGCGCTGCGATAGTAGCTCAGGCCTTTACGCTTACGACGGTAGCATTTGGCGGACTTAGCGTGTTTGCGATGAACACCAAGCGCGACTTTACGACGTGGGGCAAGATGCTCTTCATCACGCTTATCGTTTTGCTCGTGGCTATGCTGCTAAATTTATTCTTCAAAAGTCCGATTTTTCAGGTAGCGCTATCGTGCGTATCTGCTGTTTTATTTAGCGCGTATATCCTTTACGATACGCAAAATATCATCCGCGGTAACTACGAAACTCCGATCGAGGGCGCAGTTGATCTTTATCTTGATTTCTTAAATTTATTCGTTTCATTGCTTAGAATCTTAGGATTTTTTAATAGCGATGACTAACGAAGAGCGGCTCTACCGCGTAATAGACGCAAATTTAAACCGCTTAAAAGAAGGGCTTAGAGTCGTCGAGGACGTCAGACGTTACGGCTTTGACGACCTAACCCTCGCTAAAAAAATAAAAAATCTCCGCCACAAATCAAAAATCCCGCAAAAAGAATTCTTAAAATTTCGCGACGCCGTAAACGACGTGCTAAAACCGAGCCTAAAAGACGAGCAAATTCGCCTAAATTTGGACGATTTACAAACAGCTAACATCAAGCGCGCACAAGAAAGCGCAAGGGTTTTAGAAGAGTGTTTTAAGCTCGTCGACGTTAAAATTTCCGAGATTTTTAAGGCCGTGCGCTACGAACTTTATGAGATAGAAAAAGAAATTTAACCCAAATTCAAAACTTTTTTAGTATAATCGCGACTAATTTTGAAAATTTAAAAGGATTTTTAATGGATTCGCTTTTTTTAGTATTGCAGTTTATTTTTGCGGTAGTTTTGACGATCGCCGTTTTGCTTCAGAAAAGCTCCTCTATCGGGCTAGGCGCATATAGCGGTAGTAACGAAAGCCTATTTGGCGCAAAAGGACCGGCCGGATTTTTGGCTAAATTTACCTTCGTCGTGGGTGTTTTATTCATCCTAAATACCCTAGCGTTAAGCTATTTTTACAACACGCAAAGCAGCAAATCTCTCATAGATAGCGTCGATACTTCGTCGTTGCCTGCGGCCCCTGAGGCAGTCGCGCCGCAAGCTCCTAGCGCTCCTACGGCTCCTGTAAGCGAGAAAAAATAAGGGGCATTAATGAAAAAAATAGTTTCTGCGCTCGCGTTTTTTGCGGCGGCTCAGTTTGCGCTTGCAGACGCGCATATCTTTAACTATCACAGATTTGATGACGATAGGCACCCTAGCACCAACATTTCTAGCAAAAATTTACGCGAACAGTTTGAGTATTTTAAGGAAAAAGGCTACGAGATCATCCCGCTCTCAAAGCTCGTGGATGCGATAAAAAACGGCGAGCCGGTGTCTGATAACTGGGTTGTTTTAACCGTAGACGACGGCTACAAGAGCTTTTACGAAAAAGGTCTGCCGATATTTTTAGAGTACGGATATCCGTTTGCGCTGATGATTTACGTCGAGGCCACCGCGCGAAAATACGGCGACTTTATGACCTTCGAGCAGATCAAAGAGATCGAAAAATACGGCGAAGTCGGCTATCACTCCTACGGTCACTTGCACATGGTCGGTCTTAATGAGGAAAAACTAAAAAACGACTTTGAGGACGGCATAGGCAAATTTGAAAAAAATATGGGCTACAAACCGCGATATTTCGCCTATCCTTTTGGCGAATATAACGACAGGGTACGTGATGTCGCGATAGAACACGGTATCGAGGTTATACTTAGCCAAAACTCTGGCGCAGTCGCGGCAGATAGCGATCTGCACGAGCTAGATAGGATCCCTGCGATGAACGGTACGCATCTGCCGTCCGCGCTTGCTAGTAAATTTCTAAAAGCCGAATGGATACTTCCGCAAGACTATCCGAAAGATAATAAGATTAGCGAACTTATCATCAAAACCGACGAGAACGCGACGCACGGCTATTTCTCGATGACGGGACAAAAAACAAAAAAGGTCAAGCTTGAAAACGGACAGATGACGCTTAAATTTAACAAGCCGATCGACCGATATAAAGTGAGAATGAGCCTCAAAGTAAACGGAAAAACGACGACAAAAATTTTAGTAAAGGATATAAATGCTGAATGAAATTTACAAAAAGCAAAAAGAGCATAGCGACAAGTGCATCGAGGGTCTGAAACGCGACTTTAGCACGCTTCGCACGGGCAAGGTAAATATAAGCATAGTCGATAATATTTACGTGGATTATTACGGTAGCCAAACTCCGCTAAATCAAGTCGCCACCGTACTAACGAGCGATGCTAGCACCATAAGCATAACGCCGTGGGAAAAACCGATGCTAAAAACTATCACTGCAGCGATCTCTGCGGCAAATATCGGCGTAAATCCTAACAACGACGGCGAGAGCGTGAAGCTATTTTTCCCTCCGATGACTGTCGAGCAACGCCAAGAAAACGCAAAGCACGCTAAGGCATTTGGCGAAAAAGCCAAAGTCAGCATCAGAAATATCAGAAAAGATGCCAACGACGAGGTAAAAAAACTGGAAAAAGATAAAACCATCACTGAAGATGAGAGCAAAAAAGGGCAAGACGAAGTCCAAAAGATCACTGATAGCTACACCTCAAAGATCGACTCTCTCGTAAAAGAAAAAGAGAGCGAACTTCTAAAAGTATAACGCTAAATTTAGAGGCGGCAGCGGCGTGCTACCCCTCTTAAATTTTAGAGTCTGCCGCAAACAAAATATAAAATTTACAGCATTCAAAATCGCAAGATAAAGCCGCTAGGCTATTACGTAATTTGTTAAATTCCAGTCTATCTCATAAATCTTAGAATCTCAAATTTAGCTCGCATACCAAATTTTATCAGTTCAGCAGCATCTATCCGTAGCGTAAAGCATATCGTTTTTGGCTCAAGGCAAGTTGATCAAATTTCTCTCATCGACCTAAAATACGATACGGTTCTTTTTATAGGAACATCGCTTCATAATTGTTTTGCTTTTTATTACATCTAAAACCCTACTTTTCTTCACTCGTAGCTATTTTTAAAAACAACAAACATGGTGAAGCAAGGCAGAATACGCCATTTTAAACAAAGTAAGAAAATCTCTTTTTTAATTTCGTTGCAGCCGTTACCGTTGCGTGACTTGAAAAATATCTCTTTAAGTTTAGATATATTTAGCATAAAAACCCATTTACTTTGCGGTAGCAAGGCAAGTTCGTAGTATCTACGCTTAGCTTTATTAATAAGGCGCCTTCTATTTTATAAAAACTCCTTTGAAAGTTTTTGACTTACTTTGGCCTGTATTTTAAAAGTATTTTGAAGCTATTTAGGAGTAAAGGATATCCACTTTTTAAGAAATTATCCACTATAATCTTACGATACGAAAATAAATCTCGAAAGTCTATAGTGGCAAAAAAAGATCTTTTAAAAGGCGCAAATAACTTAAATTTTAAAAATGCGAGCGACTCTGATATCTCTGTTTCTTCTCTTGATTTTTTAGACGACGGCGCCGTTATCGACATTAGACCTCGTATTGATAAAGGCGGGGCGGAAAAACTACTCGGGTCGGGCGATATGTTGATAAAAATTAATGGTGAAATAACGCATATTTTCTCGCCGCTCTTAAACCCCGACGACATAAAACAAATTTTAAAAATTTAAAAATAAAAGGCAAAAAATGAAAAAAATCCTCATCATCGCAGGCTCATGCAGCAACGGCGGCGCGGGACTGCAGGCCGATATCAAGGCGTGCGCGCACTTTGGCTGCTATAGCGCGACCACGGTCACGGCGCTAACGGCCGAAAATACAGACAAGATCAAAAATATCGTCTCGCTAGAGCCGTCCTTTATCGCCGATCAGCTCGAGATGCTCTCGGCGGAGTTTAGCTTTGATGCCGTCAAGATCGGCATGCTCTTTAATGAGCCTATCATGGACGTCGTGCAGAGCTTTTTAGAAAAAAACTCCGCTCCCGTAGTCCTAGATCCCGTCTGCGTCTCGAAAATGGGGCATAAACTCATCAAAGATAGCGCCATCGAGAGGCTAAAAGAGCTGATGAAATTTGCCGCCGTCACGACGCCGAACCTGCGCGAAGCGGACGTACTTTTCGGCGATGATTTTACGAATCTGCCGTGCGACGTGATCGTGAAAAAGCACATCGTCGCAGGCAAAAGCATCGACACGCTCTACCGCAAGGACGGCAGCGTGCAAAACTTTGAGACGCCGCTAGCCGATCCGCTGGTTATCATCGGCGCGGGCTGCACGTTTTCTAGCTCGCTAGCCTGCCTGCTAGCTCGCGGCGAGAGCCTAGAAAGCGCCGTCCAGCAAGCCAAAGAATACATCTACAACGCCATAATCACCGGCATCGACACGAATCTGGGCGTGAGAAAACTGCTAAATCACGGGGTTAAAATTTAATTTTAGCGTGTTTTTGCGGCAACCCATCAAAGTTTGGCTGGATAAAGTATGTAATATTACCCCTAAAATGCATATCGGGTTTAAAGCTCAATAGCGCACGGGATAGAAGTTGCCGCATTTTACTTTGGCAAGGCTTTGGGGCTGGGTAAATAGCGTTAGTCCACAAGAAAATAAACCCAACCTTACGATTAGGGATTCAAAGTTGAGCTAGGCAAATACGCCGATGCTAGACGCTACAAAAATTCTACTAGATTGATGTTAAATTTGTGTTAGTTTAGCATTAAGTCGTTTGCACAATAAGACCGCGTAGATTTAAATCGCCGAATCGTAAATGCTTTACGCTGCGGGGTCATCGCCTGAGTTTCGTGCCGATGTTATAAGATTGTCGCGTTATATGGTCGGTTTTTAAATTTTGCCCAAAATTTACATAGCTGATTTATCGTTTTGATAGGTTTCAAACCCCAACTGGGTAAAATTGTGCCAATTTTGCCGTTTTGTGTGGTCTGGTTTTTTCTTAGGCTAGCTCTTTGGCGCGGTTTATAAAGATAACTCAGTGTTAGGTTTTAGTTAGCTTTTAGAGCCTATTAATTTTAACTATATTTAAAGACGGTAGTGCTAAAATTTAGTGAGGATTTGGATGCAGCGAGCAAGCAAAATCTCTAAAAAAACTAAACAGCTAAAACCCTGCAAATTATATGCTTTTAGTCGTTTGTTTTCGAAAAAATGGCTTTAAGCGAAGTTTTAGTATTTTTACCGACTTTTGCTTATTTTGCTTTGGGGCGGCATTTTATTACTCCAGTTTAGCGCATCTTGCTTAGATACTCCGCACTAGCACTGGCTCAAGAGGATTTATGCTTCGTTTAGCCCTAGCCCTATAAATATGAATTTCTCTTGCCAGCTAAAGCCCGTATCCGTATTTTATATTCGGCGAGAATGGGATTTGATTAGAGCTACCGTGCTTGCTGCGGTATTTTTATTTACTTTATCTGTTTTGTTTTTATTGTTTATTTTTAGTATCGTGGCTTTTAATATAAATTTTATTTATTTTATATTTTATGAAGATTTTTACTTTTGCGGCTTGTTTTTGCTTGTATATCTTTGCCCGATATGGCGATAAAGCTTTTTGTAAGTTTCGCAAATAGCGATATACTCGCGTTTTAGATTTTTCGAGCGGTTAAATTTAGGCTATTTTAAGGCCTAAAAATATAAACTTTTATCGCAAACAGCCTTAAATATGAGTATTTTGGTGCTGCGTAAATTTACCCCGTTGGGGTTTGAAACATAGAAATATTGATGATAATGTTGCAAATTCCGCGCGTAAATTTACCCCGTTGGGGTTTGAAACAACTCAATCTAAAATACGCTCCTTGGCAGCGAGAGCGTAAATTTACCCCGTTGGGGTTTGAAACCCGACTTCGTGCTGCAAACTTATGCCGCCCTGCTCGGGCGTAAATTTACCCCGTTGGGGTTTGAAACAAAATGCTATTCTTTTTAAAAAGCTTTCGATTTCGGGCGTAAATTTACCCCGTTGGGGTTTGAAACGATTATAATACAAAAATAAATCTATATCCTTATTTGCGTAAATTTACCCCGTTGGGGTTTGAAACAAGGTCTTGGACGCTTTGATATGAGGAACGCTAAACAGCGTAAATTTACCCCGTTGGGGTTTGAAACTCGCTCACGTGACTTTCAGGAATATCACCAGTAACACCGCGTAAATTTACCCCGTTGGGGTTTGAAACGTCAAAAATACTGCTTCATCAGTGCAGTTTATGCGCGTAAATTTACCCCGTTGGGGTTTGAAACTTTAATACCGGCTTTAGGTAGTTACTGGTATTGTGCGTAAATTTACCCCGTTGGGGTTTGAAACTCCGCGGCCTTGCCTTGTTTGTAGGCGCTATATGCGCGTAAATTTACCCCGTTGGGGTTTGAAACGCGGCAACGACAGGGTATTGAAATATCTTTACAAGACGTGTAAATTTACCCCGTTGGGGTTTGAAACACGGTAGTGCCCTCTAGTTGCGCGCTATCTACTAGTGTAAATTTACCCCGTTGGGGTTTGAAACCGTTTAAAGAGAATTTTAAAGAAGCCAAAGATAACGTGTAAATTTACCCCGTTGGGGTTTGAAACCTTGAAAAGCTTAGATATAGTATTTCAGGGCTTAGTGGTGTAAATTTACCCCGTTGGGGTTTGAAACGTTTTAAGAGAACCTAATGGCTCAATGGTTGATTTTAGTGTAAATTTACCCCGTTGGGGTTTGAAACATTCCTTTCTTGTGATTTGTTTTCGTATAGTCTGAGTGTAAATTTACCCCGTTGGGGTTTGAAACGCCTGACGTGCGCCGGTAGCGGGTCGCTAACCCAGAGTGTAAATTTACCCCGTTGGGGTTTGAAACATAAAGGAATTGCTATTATTGCGCTATGAAAAACAGTGTAAATTTACCCCGTTGGGGTTTGAAACGGACGGCGAGTTGCTGTTTTTGCACTTCGAGCGTCGTGTAAATTTACCCCGTTGGGGTTTGAAACGTTTTAGATTTAGGCTTCTTGCTTTCGCCTTTTGATAGTGTAAATTTACCCCGTTGGGGTTTGAAACGCCGCGGTAGTCGTGAAGTCTATCAAATTTTCTTTAGGTGTAAATTTACCCCGTTGGGGTTTGAAACTTTTTAACCATCGCCGAAATTTGGCCGTTGATTGCGTGTATAAATTTACCCCGTTGTGGGGGGGGGGGTAAACACCCAACCGATCCAACCGCCAAAAATCAAATTCATACGCTAATGGGCATTTAAACGTCACCCATTTTTTGTTTTGAGACAGATTTAAACCGACGAGCAAATAGGCGCACCGCAGACTGCACCGCCTCTAGCGATGATTTACGCGCTTAAGCCCACTTGCTAGGGCTAAATTTAGCCTTGCTTGCAGAGGCTAGTTTTCACGCCTGCCTTAATCCCTTTTTATGCTTTTGATGATATAATTTCTCAAAAATAAGACTTTTGCGATTTGGAGCAAAATTTAGGCTTTGGATCAAATTTAGCGCGATTTTGGCGGCTAAGTTCGAGTCAAAAACCGAGCCGCAGCGAGCTTGATTTGCGCAGGTAAGCTTAAATTTAACGCCCCCAAAACCGCAAACGCTCTAAAATTTATCAAAAAAGGAGCCAAAATGAAAACGCTAGTAGTTTTATCCCATCCAAATTTCGCCGCCTCTCGCCTAAACAAGGCGCTGGCAAACGCCGCTAAAAGCGCGGGTGCCGAGGTTCGCCACCTAGAGGGGCTATACGGCACCGACGCCCTGAAAATCGACGTCGCGGCGGAGCAGGAGGCGTTTTTGCGCGCCGATCGCATCGTGTTTTTGTTCCCGATGATGGGCTTTAACGTGCCTTCGATGCTAAAGGCCTACATCGACTACGTGCTCAGCCGCGGCTTTGCCTACGGGCAGGGCGCGAAGATCGCGGGCAAACAACTGCAAATCGCCGTGAGCGCAGGCGGCGCGCTAGGCGAATACTCCAAGCACGGCGCGATCAAATTTAGCCTAAACGAGATTTTACTGCCGCTTCAGTGCTGCGCGGACTTTTGCGAGCTCGTTTACGGGCGCATCTTTGCTAGCTGCGGCGTGGAGCCCGGAGTGCCTGATAGCGCGATAGAGGCGCATGCGGCGAGATTTACGAAGCTCTTAAACGACGAGCTTGAAGAGGACGAATATCAAATTTAGCAAGGTAAAATAGCCCGGCTTTGAACTAAAATTTGCACCGCTAGCGGCGATTTCCCGCGCGGAGTCGCCGCTTTTCAAATTTAGCCTTAAAAGATAGCTTTGGATCTAAAGCTAGACGGCAAGCTCGTCGCATTTTGGCGGTTTTTTATCGTCGCCTTTTGGAGCGATTTCTAGGCAGACCCGCCCCTTTTTGGTGCTTTGCTTTGGAGCGGATATATTTTGCGGCGCGAATCGGTTAAATTTGCGCTACCATCGCTAGGCTTGTAGCCCGTATTTTTGACGCGGGCTATGATTTGGATTTTATGAAAATTTATTTTTACAGTTGGATTTGGTTTTAAATTTAGCTCGTTTTGCTACGTTTTAAAACGGCGCAAATCCTTATAAATTCGGAGTTTTTATGATTTTTGGCAAGATTGATTATCTAAATTTGCTTCCTTTTCACGTATTTTTAAAGCGCTCGCGCCTAAGCTCGCAGGATAAAAAAATCATCGAATTTAAAAAAGGGGTTCCTAGCAAACTAAACCGAGATCTGCGCTGCCGCAGGATCGATGCCGCCGTGATCTCGAGCATCGAAAGCCGCAAAAAACGCTACAAAAAGGTGAGTCTGGGTATCGTAGCAAAAGGCGACGTCAAAAGCGTGCTCGTGCGAAAGGGCACCGCCGCGCGCCCGGATCCCGCGTCTGCGAGCTCAAACGCGCTAGCCGGCGTGCTGGGGCTTGAGGGCGAGGTACTCATCGGCGACCGCGCGCTAAAGGCGTATTTGCGGGAGGGTGAGGAGGCGTTTTACGATCTGGGGCGGGCGTGGCGCGAGCGGACGGGCTTGCCGTTTGTTTTCGGGCGATTTTCCTGCGTGAAGGGGCGCGGCGCGTATGAGCGGCTGGCGCACGAGTTTTTGCGAGCAAACGTCAAAATCCCAAACTACATCCTCGCCAAGTACGCCCAAACTAGGGGCATCAGCGCGGATGATATCAAATGGTATCTCAAATTTATCAGCTACAAAATCGGCGCGAAAGAGCAAAAGGCGCTGCGGATATTTTTCAAAGAAGCGCGAAAAAACGGGCGGACGGCGAAGCTTTTGGCATAGCGAAGCGTAAATTTCTAGCTAAAGCGCCCGTTTGGGCTTGTACCTTTTGGGTGCCTATAAATGCGCTCTAGCGCTAAATTTACTTCGCGCGCCGCCCAAAAAGCATTTAGCTAGGAAATCGGTAAATTTTTGCTAAGACCAAATCCGCAAGCATCGGCTCGGTTTTTGGCTCGCTTGACAGTCAAGCGGAAAGACGGGCTTGGTCGTAGTGGCTCTAGTAAGCAAGATCGCCCAGGACGCGACGCTAAAGGCTACTTGGTCGCTGCCGGCTCTTTTGCGGTGCCGTTTTGCTTGCGCTAAAGGCGCTAACTCGGTCGCGCCGTCGCTCGGTCTTGGCGTTTTGCCGCCTTTGTAAATAAAAAATGCGCATCAAGATCGCAGAGACCTTGACCGCTACGAGACAACGGCGCCCAAGTCCGCCCAAAAACCATCGCTACGTCTTTTGAGGCAAATTTACTAACCCGGCTTGTCGGTTTTATGCCGATTTATTTACTTTTGCGGCTTGCGTTTACCTATTTTTGCTCGCATTTCTTTGCTTGATATGGCGATAAAGCTTTTTGTAAGTTTCGCAAATAGCGATATACTCGCGTTTTAGATTTTTCGAGCGGTTAAATTTAGGCTATTTTAAGGCCTAAAAATATAAACTTTTATCGCAAATAGCCCTAAATATAAGTGTTTTGGCGCTGTGTAAATTTACCCCGTTGGGGTTTGAAACTCAAACGCGGGTTTATACCGCTCGTAGCCGTTGATCGCGTGTAAATTTACCCCGTTGGGGTTTGAAACACGTAGGTTTGCCGTATTTTGCCGCCGCCCCTATTAGTGTGTAAATTTACCCCGTTGGGGTTTGAAACAAACGACAATGTCGTAGCCAAAGCCCTCGATATTTTGTGTAAATTTACCCCGTTGGGGTTTGAAACGCATAACTGCCGATAAGTCCGATTTTACTAAGCCGTGTAAATTTACCCCGTTGGGGTTTGAAACATCAAAGCACGGCGTGTAGATAGCGGCAATGCCGCGTGTAAATTTACCCCGTTGGGGTTTGAAACTTCAGCTGCTTTTCTATATCGTATCTAGTCTTTGCTGTGTAAATTTACCCCGTTGGGGTTTGAAACTATTCATACCATACGGGTTAGCGTCGCTTGAGCGCTGGTGTAAATTTACCCCGTTGGGGTTTGAAACTTAAAAATGCTCGAAGATGAAAAAATTACGGGTCGGTGTAAATTTACCCCGTTGGGGTTTGAAACATATCCTCGCGTTGATCGTCGGGCTTCGCCGCCTGTGTAAATTTACCCCGTTGGGGTTTGAAACTAGCCGCACAAATAAAGCTAACTATCGAAAAAACTAAGTGTAAATTTACCCCGTTGGGGTTTGAAACCTCCAAGCAGCGCCAGCCCTCATAAGCTTTTGCACTGTGTAAATTTACCCCGTTGGGGTTTGAAACACTCCTGCTGCGTAAAATTGTCGGCTAAGACTATCAGTGTAAATTTACCCCGTTGGGGTTTGAAACTATAATCGTAATCGCATACATTGCTAACTCTCCAGTGTAAATTTACCCCGTTGGGGTTTGAAACCGCAATAAAGGGCTAATAATCGACGATATAAACGAAGAGTGTAAATTTACCCCGTTGGGGTTTGAAACATAAATTGACCTACCGCATCTTTATTTTCTTTATGTGTAAATTTACCCCGTTGGGGTTTGAAACTAGGCAAAGTGGCAAGCACGAGCGAAGTTACGGAGTGTAAATTTACCCCGTTGGGGTTTGAAACCCGGCAACCAAGCCATTGCGGTTTTTAAACCAGCTCGTGTAAATTTACCCCGTTGGGGTTTGAAACGCCCTAGTTTCATCTCTTCTCCCAAAAAGTGCATTGGTGTAAATTTACCCCGTTGGGGTTTGAAACAAACCTATTTCCTCTAAAATTTCGCTATCTAATGAAGGTGTAAATTTACCCCGTTGGGGTTTGAAACTAATTTCTATGATTGAACGTATCATATCTTTTACGGTGTAAATTTACCCCGTTGGGGTTTGAAACTTCCAATCGCTAGCTGAAACTTGTTGTGTGGCTTGTGGTGTAAATTTACCCCGTTGGGGTTTGAAACCGACGATTAGCATTTCCACAAAAAGCTTTATATTGTGTAAATTTACCCCGTTGGGGTTTGAAACATCTGCTCGATATCAATACTAGACGACCCCGTAATTGTGTAAATTTACCCCGTTGGGGTTTGAAACGAGCAGCTTAAAAAGCCAGTTTCCCCCTCTCCAGCGTGTAAATTTACCCCGTTGGGGTTTGAAACATTTGAGCCAAAATTTCAGAAGCTGGCAAGATATGTGTAAATTTACCCCGTTGGGGTTTGAAACATGAAAATATTGTTGGTTGATGCAAGTCATTATCCTTGGTGTAAATTTACCCCGTTGGGGTTTGAAACTCTATCAAGCGCCACGGATATTTAAACTCAACACCCGTGTAAATTTACCCCGTTGGGGTTTGAAACTGTTGATAATCCGCTTACTAGCTCGATGTATTTCGGGTGTAAATTTACCCCGTTGGGGTTTGAAACTCGAATATCCACGCACTAACGCGTTCTTTGGTTAGGTGTAAATTTACCCCGTTGGGGTTTGAAACTCGCCCTCATAATAATTTTTCCCGCCGTAGCTGAAGTGTAAATTTACCCCGTTGGGGTTTGAAACTGTTGATAATCCGCTTACTAGCTCGATGTATTTCGGGTGTAAATTTACCCCGTTGGGGTTTGAAACTCGAATATCCACGCACTAACGCGTTCTTTGGTTAGGTGTAAATTTACCCCGTTGGGGTTTGAAACTCGCCCTCATAATAATTTTTCCCGCCGTAGCTGAAGTGTAAATTTACCCCGTTGGGGTTTGAAACTGATAAAACACTGTCTATTTTGCAGGAGCTTGAACGCGTGTAAATTTACCCCGTTGGGGTTTGAAACCTTTCCAAGCTCATAAACGTTAGTTCCGTTTTTTGTGTAAATTTACCCCGTTGGGGTTTGAAACTGAGTAAAGACGCCCTTGTAGAAAACAGAGCTAAGTGTAAATTTACCCCGTTGGGGTTTGAAACAACCGCCGTTTGAACCGCCCGGATAAGGGAGTTCCGCGTGTAAATTTACCCCGTTGGGGTTTGAAACCTTTTGGCAAATTTTCGCCGTTTTTTCAAAGTTTTTCCAGTGTAAATTTACCCCGTTGGGGTTTGAAACAGAAGCTTTATCGAGCAAACCTCGACTTCTCAAAGGTGTAAATTTACCCCGTTGGGGTTTGAAACTACCGCTTCGGCTACGCGCAGTAAAAGCGCCGCTTTGTGTAAATTTACCCCGTTGGGGTTTGAAACCCGAAACTAGCGCGTAGCGAAACGGGTGAGATGTTGTGTAAATTTACCCCGTTGGGGTTTGAAACGCTCCTTTTTGGACGTAGTGGGGGTTAGGGTATTGCTGTGTAAATTTACCCCGTTGGGGTTTGAAACTTTATGAGTTTTTCTACCAGCTCGTCCTCTAGCTTGTGTAAATTTACCCCGTTGGGGTTTGAAACTTGCGCGTTAAAAACGATTTTAGAATTGCAAATTTGTGTAAATTTACCCCGTTGGGGTTTGAAACGTAATTAAAATATAAGGAATTTAAAATGAGTGTAATGTGTAAATTTACCCCGTTGGGGTTTGAAACCTGATTTCATTGACTTTTTGCTGCAACGTAGATTTGTGTAAATTTACCCCGTTGGGGTTTGAAACGCCGTTTTTTTCTCAAGGTATGCTAAAATTTCATGTGTAAATTTACCCCGTTGGGGTTTGAAACATGCGGTTGACGTTTTCGTCAATCGGCGGTTGATTGTGTGTAAATTTACCCCGTTGGGGTTTGAAACCGGTAAACAGATAGGTCGTGCCGTTCGCGCCTCTTGAAGTGTAAATTTACCCCGTTGGGGTTTGAAACTTTAAAAAACCAAAACCGCATCTATCGGCCTCGGATGTGTAAATTTACCCCGTTGGGGTTTGAAACTAAGCCCTGTAAGCTGCTTAAGTCTCAAAAGCTCGTCGGTGTAAATTTACCCCGTTGGGGTTTGAAACTCCTTTCGTCCTCTAAAAATTCCCGCATACTTTGCAGTGTAAATTTACCCCGTTGGGGTTTGAAACGCCAAATATTGGCGCTTTGCCCGGCCATAAACCCCGTGTAAATTTACCCCGTTGGGGTTTGAAACATACCATAGTTCCCTCCCTCGTGTTTTTGTTGATCGTGTAAATTTACCCCGTTGGGGTTTGAAACAGCGATTTCGTCTTGCCGATAAAGAAATTAAAGAAGTGTAAATTTACCCCGTTGGGGTTTGAAACCACGCCACCGCGGTCGTACCGCTGCCCATAAACGGTGTAAATTTACCCCGTTGGGGTTTGAAACTTTGTGAAAGGCGCGGCGTTTGGCTTATGCCAAAAAAGTGTAAATTTACCCCGTTGGGGTTTGAAACCCCAAAAACCCTTGCACGGCAGTTGATAACTTCCGTGTAAATTTACCCCGTTGGGGTTTGAAACTCGAAGACGGCGATAAAAAAGTGCTTAAAACCGTTTGGGTGTAAATTTACCCCGTTGGGGTTTGAAACAGGCAAATCCTTTTCAAAGCGCGAAATTTCACACCGTGTAAATTTACCCCGTTGGGGTTTGAAACGCATGGAGGTAGAGGGCGAGAGCATGACGCCGATGCGTGTAAATTTACCCCGTTGGGGTTTGAAACGCACTATGTTTGGATTGTTTTTGGCAAATTCTTGGTGTAAATTTACCCCGTTAGGGTTTGAAACCGAATAAATTTGACCAGATTTATTTTATCGGCGAGGTGCAAATTATCAAACTATACGCTTCATCCGCCCAAAACCCAAAATCAAAGCCGCCGTTTAAGACAACCCATGCGGCCCGCGAAGCCAAGAAATAGTAGCTTAAGCGCGCTTAGGGTAAAATTCGCCCAAATTTTACAAAGGAAAAACGATGGATTTAGAGAAAATTTACAAGGATGCGGGCGCGTTTTTGCAGGGGCATTTTTTGCTTAGCAGCGGCAACCACTCGCAGTTTTACCTCCAAAGCGCCAAAGTACTCGAAGACCCGCAGCTAGCGGGCAAGCTAGCGAGCGAACTAGCCGCCGTCATCGAAAAATCGGGCGTAGAGTTTGACAGCGTCTGTTCGCCCGCTCTAGGCGGCATTTTGGCCGGCTACGAGCTAGCTCGCGCGGTAAAAAAACGCTTTATCTTTACCGAGCGAGTCGAGCGCGTGATGAGCCTGCGACGCGGTTTTGAGGTGAAAAAAGGCGAGAAATTTATCGTCTGTGAGGACATCATCACCACGGGCGGCTCGGCAATGGAGGCTGCGCGCGTGATAGAGAGCCTAGGCGGCGAGGTCGTGGCGTTTGCCGCGCTTGCTAATCGCGGCTTTTGCAAGGTCGCAAATTTAGCGGGCAGCGTCGCTAAAGCTAGCGCCAAACTACCCGCGGATAAGCCGTTTTTCGCGCTTGGAAACTTTGAGTTTGAGATTTACGAGCCCGCAAACTGCCCTCTTTGCGCTACGGGAAGCGAGGCGATAAAGCCCGGCAGCAGAGGCAACTAAATTTGTTAATTTTCGCGGCCATGTTTGATTAGTCCCGCAAATTTGGACGGACTTTGCGGACATCAATGAACGCAAACCGATCGCAAATCAAATTTGGCTTGGCAAGCCGATTTTTGCGGTATCTCGGGCAATAAATTTGACGATAAACGAAGCCCGCCGTTGCGTTTTTTGCAAGTCGCGATTGGGGCGGTGTTAAATTTACGTTGCCGTCTTGTGCATTTAGTGGCGACCGTCAAATTTGGGTTTGAGCAAATTTACGCCCGCAAAAGCGCTTCCTAAAATTTATGATTTTAAAAGCGGCGCATAGTTTCGGCAATTTACGGCTTGACAACGATACGGAGCCGGCGATAAATCAATCGCAAGCAGACCTAGCAAAAACATGTTGGGCGGAAACCACCGATCGTCTCACACGGCCGTGTAGCCAAAAACAAGCAAAGACGGCGGTACCAATAAAGATTGCGCCGCACCGAGAAAATAAATTAATCCGGTGACAAACAAAGCTCAGTTTATGGGCGGAGCAAGATCGGCTGGATAAGACGGTGCAAGCGGCGGACGCGAGGAAACGAACCGTAAATTTACCGCAACCTAAACGAGAACGCGTAAAAGCAGGTCGTAAATCGCCACAACAAAGTAGATGCGCATAAATTTGGGTGCTAGCGAGCAAATTTGGCACTCAAAAACTCAAAACACGCACCCAAAAATAAAAACAAAAGGAGTAAATTTGGCAAAACAAAAAGCGCAGCTAGCCACCATCGGCGCGCGAGTAAAGGCCTTTATCACCGATCTTTTTTTGATCGGGATGCCGATATATTACCTTACGACCTATGTTTTTTTAGGCGGCAAAGACGACTTTTTACACAACCAAACCGCGATATTCGGGGCAAATCTCGCAGTCGCTCTCATCTGCTGCGCCTTTTTTGCGATCAAAGCCCAGACGCCCGGCTACCGTTCGCAAAATATCTACCTCATCGACCTACGCAGCGGCCGCAAACTCGGCTTCGCACGTGTTTTACTCCGTTACATCTGTTTTTTGCTCTCAGGAGTTAGCGTGGTCGGACTTTGCCTCTGCTTTTTTCGCAAGGACGCGCTAAATTTACACGATCTGCTCACGCATTCGGCCGCCGTCTGCAAAAAAGCCGAGTAAATTTAGCTCGCCTTTTGGCAAATTTGAGCCCAAAATTGACGACAATTATTTCGGTGCGACCCGCCCTGCTCCGCTAAAGCTCAAATTTGATCTAGCACTTTCGCGGTGCGGGTTTTGCAGACTAGCTTCGCATCCCGTCCCCGCGGCAAATTTAACCCGCTCCCCGCCTCGTCAAATTTAAATCTTTAAACCAAATTTCGTTACAATCGCCCCCGATAAGGAAAAATATGCAAAAAATAATGGGATTTACGAGAACGCGGGAAAACGCGGAGAAAAAAGGCGCGCTGATACCTAGCGACTTCACGCACGCAGCCATCATCGGAGAAACCGGCAGCGGCAAGACGACGGCGATGATATATCCGAATTTACTTGACCGCATGCAAAACGGCTACGCGGTATTTGCCGTGGATTATAAAGGCGGCGAGAGCGCCAAGATCAAGGCTCTAGCGCGCAGAGCGGGCCGCCTAAAAGACGTCGTGAGCGTGGGTGCGAGGCTGGATGCGCCGATAAATCTCATCGCCTCGATGAAGCCGCGAGACTTTAAAAACTGCGTGAAAAAGCCGATGGAGTCGAGGGAGAAGTTTTGGGAGGAGTTTGGCTCAAGCATCGCGACAGAGTTTTTTAAGGTTTTAAAGGCGCTTAAAATTTTCGCCAAAAAAATTACGCCGCTAAACGACTACTACACGGACGCATTTTACGCCGACGTGCGCACGCTCGCGCGAGATTTTACCTTTGACGTCGCTACGATACTGCGCCTCTCGCAAGACCTGGAAAAGATGCTCGAGTTTAAAGACGCGCTGAGCCTAATCTGCGACAATCTCGACTCCTCGACGCTAAATTTCACCCGCGAGACGATAATGATAAACCGCGCGTTTTTGGCCACTGCGGACGAGTTTTTGGACGCGACGAGCCGCTACAAGGACATCGGCGACGAGCGCACGAGAGACGATTTTCGCAACTACTCGATGATGATGTCGCCCTTTCTAGGCCTCATGAACGACGACTCGCTAAACGGCGACGGAGACGGTGCTGCGGGCGACGCGAGTATCGCGGGGCTACTAAATAGCGGCAAGATCGTGATATTTAACGCCGCAAGCTGCGACAAAAGCGCGCTGAGCTTCCTGCTAAACAGCTTCCTGCCCGAGCTCTTAAAGCGCGTAACGATGAAGCAAAAGAGGCCTATTAGCCTATTTCTCGACGAGTCGGCGAAGCTGCTAAGCGAGAACACCGAGCTAAACGAAGAGATCCTGCGCGAGTGCGAGGTGGAGCTGGTGCTGGCGTTTCAAAACGAATTTTTGCTTAAACGCGCGATCGGCGGCACGGCGTACGAGGCGCTGATGGGCAACCTCACCAACCGCTACTTCATGCGCAACAAGGACGTCGTGAGGCTAGGCGGCAGCGAGGTGGACTGCTCGACGCTGGAGAAATTCGAGTGCGTGCTAGAGGGCGATAAGATCGCGCTGGAGCCGATTTTCATCGATGAGGCGGAGTGTCTGCAGGCGCAACTGGAGTTTGAGCGCGAGAACCGTCTGCACGAGCGACTGCTGGGCAAAATCTACGAAAATAGCGTGATAGAGTTTGACGAGGAGATCGTGGACGACGGCAAAATCTGGGTGCGCGATGTGGATACGGGTGAGCGCGAATGCGTGTTTTTCAGCGACGAGGTGCTAAATATCGGCCCGCAAGATATCTATAAACGCCCGCCAAATACAGGCGGCTACAACATCTCGCTTGACGACGGTACGGACGATGCGCAGATAAGCTTTAGGTAAATTTGACGGCGGCTAAGCGGGAGAGCGGGTTAAATTTGACCACAAAATTAGGTCAAATTTGAAGGTCGGTGTAAATTTGAACAATATGGGCTAAATTTAACGCCGTTATCCGTATCCAAATTTAACGAGTAGGCCGAGAAACCCGCTCGTCGGCAGTCAAATTTAATAAAACGGTTCGCAAATTTAGCCAAATTTAGCGAGCGGGTTTTGCGGCCAAATTTGAGCCAAACTTCGGCGTGCTATCCATTTTGAAGGTCGGCGCAAATTTAAACGGTAGCTCAACCTGACGATTTTAACCGTTCTCCGTTTGCGTCAAACATAACGCGTTGTGACGTAAAACGCAAATCCAAATTTGCCGTTTTTGTTGCTTTGATTTATTGATAGCAAAAAAGAGAAAATATTTTTTATATAGAGTTTATGCGGTGGAAAGTTTAACGCTCAAACAAGCCGACGAGCTAAGGAGCCAAATAGCTCGTATAATGCCGTGGGATGCAATTGATTAATAGCAATCAGTATAAACAGTCAAATTTGCCGCCGTTATCCGCATCTAAATTTAACGAGTTGGCCGAGAAACCCGCTTGCCGGCAGTCAAATCTAGCAAAACGGTTCGCAAATTTAGCTAAATTTTGAAAGCGAGTTTTGCAGCCAAATTTGAGCCAAGCTTCGGCGCGCTATCCATCATCAAATTTTGCCGTAATTTGGATCAAATTTCAAAGCCGGCGAAATTTAAACGGTATCGTAACCTGACGATTTTGACCGCTTGACGTTTGCGTCAAACCTGACGCGCTGCGCCGTAAAATTTAAATCCGCTTCCAAATTCCATAGAAGAAATTGAGAGAAATTTTTATGGTATTTTTATCTTACATAGAAAAATAGCGGAATTTACTAAAATCTTAGAAAAACGATCGATCTTGCGCTTTTGCCGCTATTAAGACGCCGCTCTCTTTAAAAAAAGAATGCGCGGCAAAAAATCCAGACGCTTAGCTTTGATGCGTTTGTAGTTTTTCAAGTCGCGGCTATGAAAGTAGCAAGGCCGAGTTTAGATGCGGCGCTAGGACTACGCGTGAAAACTTATATCAAAATCTTTTAAAATTAATAAGAAAAATCCGCTTAAGTTTAGTTGAATCTTATTTTAAAAACCGCGACCGGGTTTGCTAATCGGCGCTTGCAAAATTTAAGAAATCGCTCAAAAGAATGGCGGAAAAGCTCCGCCAAAAAAGTAAAATTATTCGGCTTTAAATCCGCCGCCAAATGCCTTATAAACGTCCACGACCGAGTCGATGAGGCTTAAATTTGCCGCAATATCTTGGAGTCTAACCGAGAGTAGGTTGCGCTGCGCGTCGAGTAGTTCCAGGTGCCCGGTATAGCCCTCTTCAAACTGATCCTTGGCCAGCTTATAGATTTTTTCTTGCGAGTGCAGGAGTTCTTTGACCTGATTTAGCGTTAGTTTGGCGTTTTTGCGGTTGTTTAGCGCGTCTCTAACCTCGCCCAGAGCCTTTTTGATCGCAGCTTCATAGGCTACGGCCGCGATTTGCTCGTTGGTTTCGGCGATGCGGACGTTGTTTTTGGTTCTGCCGTAGTCAAAAATTTTCTGTACCAAAGTGCCGCCTATGCTCCACGTGTTTGCGTTGCTGATAAAGATATTTTCAAAATCCACGCTAGAAAATCCAAAAAGTCCCGTTAGCGAGATGGACGGTAGATAGTCGGCCTTTGCGACGCCGATTAGCGCGTTAGTGGCGTTTAGATCGGCGTAGGCTTTAGCTACGTCGCTCCTTCGCAGTAGTATGTCAGCGCTCACGCCAGCGCTTACTTCGGGTTCTTTTGGCAGCATTTTAGCACTCTGCACGGCTCCGTTTAGGATCTCATCGTTTGATTTGCCTGTTAGCACCGCTACGGACGTTAGAGCTTGAGATAGCGAAGTTTGCACCTCTAGCAGGCTTACTTTTGCGCTTTCTACCGCGGCTTTACTTTGTAGATAGGTCGTCTCGTTTATGCCGCCTAGATCAAGCTGCGTTTTGCGAAGCGCCAACGTCTCCTCGTAGGTTTTTAGCGTGTCTTTTAGCACGGCTTCGCGCATATTTAGAGCCACGAGCGCGAAGTAGCTTTTAGCCACGCTAGAGCTTATACTAAGGCGCGCGGTGGCGTAGTCGAGCTTGGTCGCGTTTAGGCTGGCTTTAGCCGACTCGATGCTATTTCTCACCTTGCCCCACAGGTCTATCTCGTAGCTTAGGCCTAAATTTACCTCGGAGTTTCGGTAGCGCGTTTGAGGCTGCTTGGTGTAGGTCTCGCCGCTGCTTTTTGCTTTGGTGTAGCCGACGTTTAAATTTACGCTAGGAAAAAGATCGGCCTCAGAGATGCCTAAATTTGCGGCCGCTTTTTGTAAATTTAAATAAGCCGTGCGGAGGTCGGGATTTTTCTCTAGCGCGCTAGCGACCAGGGCGTTTATATTTTAGTCGCCAAACTCCTTCCACCACTCGTCTTTGATGTCGCTAGTTTCAAATTTATACGTAGATTCAAATTTCGTATCGACCTCGGGCATCTCGGGGCGAAACGAGCAGCCCGCCAAAAATAGCGCCGCGGCTAAAGTTAAAATTTTATACATTTTTGACCTCCTGTGCTCCGCTTGGTTTTTTATCCCAGACTTTGTTGTTTAGCTTTTCTAGCAGATAGTAAAACATCGGTATGAAAAATATCGCTATCGTAGTGGCAGCTATCATACCGCCGACCACGCCCGTGCCTAGAGAGTGGCGAGACGCAGCGCCCGCGCCCGAGCTTATCACCATCGGAAAGACGCCCAGCGTAAACGCGAGCGAGGTCATGACGATCGGGCGGAAGCGAAGTCTAGCCGCATTAACGGCCGCGTCAAATACGCTCTTGCCCGCTAGTCTTTCTTGCATCGCAAATTCTACGATGAGGATCGCGTTTTTAGCCGATAGACCGATGAGAAGCAGTAGTCCGATCTGGAAGTAAATGTCGTTTGTTAGCCCTCTAGCCCAAACGGCGACTAGTGAGCCAAAAACCGCGAACGGAACGGCCGTGATAACGGCTAGCGGGATGAGCCAGCGCTCATACTGTGCCGCTAGGATCAAAAATACGAAAATCATACCGAATATAAACGCCGTCGAACCTGTGCCTTGCGAGCTAACCTCCTGATACGCCGTGCCCGCCCAGCTGATGGAGTATTCTTCCATATTTAGCGTCTGCTCGACAACCTCTTGTATCGCTTTTATCGCGTCTCCCGATGTGTAGCCCGGTTTTGGGTCGCCTTGGATCTTAGCCGCCGGGAAAAGGTTAAATCTATCCACGATATCCGGGCCTAAAATTCTAGTTAGAGTGGCGACGGAGTTTAGCGGTATCATCTCACCGCCGCTTGAGCGGACGTAAATTTTACGCAAATCTTCGGGGTTGTTTCTAAAGCCCTCTTCGCCTCTAGCGTAGACGCGGTAGGATTTGCCGAAAAGGCTAAAGTCGTTGATATAGTAAGAGCCGAAAGTCGAGCCTATCGCGCTAAAAATTTCGCTCTCGCTCACGCCGAACATCTGGGCTTTTTGCCTATCGACGTCGATTTTAAACTGGCGGTAATTAGTCTCTAGCGTCGAGCGCACGCTAGTTAGATCCGGGCGCGCATTTGCCGCGGCCACTACTTTTTTCACGTCGGCTTCGATCTGGGCGTAGCTTTTGCCGCTTTTATTTTGTAGATACATCTCAAAGCCGCCCGTCATCGAAAGACCCATGATAGGCGGGACGTTTACGACAAAGCTCATCGACTCCTTCGAGCCCCAAAGCATACCGTTAAAGGGGCCGGTTAGCGCGTCTGCTTGACTATCCGGCGTTTTTCTCTGGCTCCAATCTTTTAGCTTGATAAAGCTGATGGCAGAGTTTTCTTTAAGCGCGCCCGCGATCATATCGTATCCGGCAAACCCCATCGTAAATTCGACGTTTGGATTGCTTAGAACCATGTTGCTGATAGTTTTTACCTCTTCTTTGGTTTTTAGCATATTGCTTGACGGCGGTAACGAAGTGATAACCATTAACGCGCCCTTATCTTCGGACGGTACGAGGCCGCTAGGAACTTTTTTAAACAGCTCGTAAGTCGCAAAACCCATGACGCCTATCAAAATAAGGCTGATTATCACGTGACGAAGCACTTTTGCAACGCCCGCGGTAAAAATTTTCGTACTCCAGTCGAAAAAGTCGTTAAATTTCTGCACGAACCAAAACGGCTTACTCTCTTGTTTTTTTATCATAACGCCGCAAAGTGCCGGAGTAAGCGTAAGTGCGACAAAGCCCGAAATACAAACCGAAGTAACCAGAGTGAGCGCGAACTGGCGCTGGATCACGCCGACAAACCCCTCCATAAAAGAAACCGGGACGAAAACGGCGGATAAAACCAGCACAATCGAGATGACGGGGGTTTGTACCTCTTCCATCGCCTTATAGGTCGCTTCTTTGACGGTGATGTCCTTTTCCTCGTGTAAAATTCTCTCCACGTTTTCGATAACGATGATGGCGTCGTCCACGACGATACCGATGGCAAGGATGAGCGCGAAAAGGGTGATTAAATTTATACTAAATCCCATCGCGTACAGTCCGCCAAAGGTGCCGATGATGGACACGGGAACGGCTAGCATCGGGATCACGGTCGCGCGAAAGCTCTTTAAAAACATATACATAACGATGATAACTAGTATCATCGCCTCGATAAATGTTTTTACGACTTCGTGGATAGAGACTTCGATAAATTCGGTCGGATTATATGCGATCGTGTGTGTAAATCCCTCGGGGAAATTTTTGCTTAGCTCGTCTAGCTTTGCGTTTACCGCTTGCGCCGTCGCTAGGGCGTTAGCGTCGTTTTGCATAAAGATTAAAAGCGGCACGGCGTCTTTACCGTTTAGCATTGCGTCGTTAGCGTAGCTAGCCGCTCCTAGCTCCACGGTCGCTACGTCCTTTAGCTTTAGTGTCGCGCCGTCTGCGCTTTTGATGATTATATCGCCAAACTGCGCGGCGTTTTTGAGTCGTCCGCCCGTGCGAACGGAATAAACGTAAGGATTATCGCCGTCTGAGGGCTGCTCACCTATCTTGCCGGCGGCGTATTGGCTGTTTTGGATTTTTACTTGGGCGATTACGTCGCTAGGAGTTAGCTTGTAGTAGGCGAGCAAATCGGGCTTTAGCCAAATTCGCATCGAGTACTCTTTGCTGCCGATTAGCACGGTATCGCCCACGCCGTTAACCCTTTTAACCTCGTCTGCTATGTTTAAATTTACGTAGTTATACATCTCGATAGGGTTCATTTTCGGGCTGGTAAAGCCTATAACCTCTAGGATCGAGCCGCTGCGTTCGCGCACGGTCACGCCCATGTTTTGAACCTCTTGGGGCAGTCTTGAGAGCGCGGCTTGGACGCGGTTGTTTACGTCGATCGTAGCTTGCTTGGCTGAGGTACCGATTTTGAAATAAACATTGATGCTTAGCGAGCCGCTCGAGCTTGAGGTGCTTTGCATATAGAGCATGTTTTCTACGCCGTTTATCTGATCTTCTATAGCGCTAGCTACGGAGTCGGCAATGGTTTGGGCGTCAGCGCCCGTGTAGACGGCGCTAACGGAAATTTGAGGCGGGGTTAGCTTAGGATACTCCTCGATAGGAAGCCCCTTTATCGCCATCGCGCCCGCGATAACTATGATGATAGATACGACGGTGGCAAATATCGGGCGGTCAATAAAAAATTTAGAAAACATCACTTAGCCTTTTCTTGCTCGGCCTTAGGCTCTAAATTTACGCCCTTGCCAAAGCTTTCGGTTAGATCCTTATCTATCTCTACGGGTGCTCCCACGCCGATTTTTAGGAAGTTATTTAAGATGATTTTATCATTTTCGTTTAGCCCCTGGCTAACGACCGCGGCGTCTTTCGTCTGGTAGGTTACCTTTACGTCTTTGGAGGCTACTTTGCCGTCCTCTACGACTAGTACGTAGGTCTTGACGTCGGTTTGCTGGAGCGCTAGTTGAGGGATTTTAAAGCCGTCTTTTTGATAAAATCCTCCCATCGTCACGTGGCCGAACATGCCAGGTAGCAGCTTGCCCTCGTCGTTGTTAAATTCGGCCTTGGCTAAAACGCTGCCCATGTTCGTATTTACGACGTTATCGATAAAATTTACCTTGCCGTTAAACTCTCCAGGACCTACTTTTAGTACGGCGTCCGAGTTTGTTTGCGCCCAGAGGCCGCTTTCTTGCATTTTGACGCGGTTTAGGTTATCGACGTCGGAGATGTGAAAGTGCGCCTCGATCGGGTTGATTTTGGTTAGGCGTACCAGCTGAGTCGTGTTTGCTACGACTAGCGAGCCCACGTCTACTAGATTATCGCCTAAAACGCCGTCAAAAGGTGCGGCGATGCTCGTGTAACCTAGATCTATTTTCGCGCTTTTGGCGCTGGCTTTGGAGCTTAGTAAATTTGCGTTTGCGATTTCAAGCGCCGAAACTGCCGCGTCGTACTCTTTTTGCGAAACGGCGTTTTTCTTATATAAATTTGAGATTCTGTTAAATTCGGTTTGAGCGTTTTTTAAATTTGCGTTTGCTACGCCGATGGCGGCTTCAAGCGCATCGTAGCTTGCTTGGTATTTTTCGGGATCTATCAAAAACAGCTTATCGCCTGCTTTTACGTTATCTCCCGGTTTGAAAAATTGCTTGATTATCGTGCCGCTTACTTTAGGATAGATGATTACGTCTTGCTGGCTCGTTAGAGTCGCGGCGTAGTCAAAACTGATCGGCACGTCTGATTTTTTAGCTACGAATACGTCGACTTTTGATGGCGGCATTTGCCGTTGTTGTCCGGCTGCGGCCGCGCCTTTTTTATCGTTACCGTCAAAGCATGCCGTAAAAAGTAGCGATGCTAATAATAAAACCGAGACATTTTTAAAATTTCTCATAAATTTGCCTTTTGTTTTGGAGATTATTTTAAATTTAGCGTTTGTAATGTATGTTACAAAACAAGTAGATTATTTTACTCTTATTTTCTTAACAAGTCAAATTTAGGTTGTTAAATTTAGTGCTTTTTGATACCGTGTAAAAATATATTTATGCTCGTTTTTACGTGCTCTTCGCGTTCTTTTTCGTTTAGCGTTATATCCTCGTTTAGCAAAATAGCATTATAATGATAAGGCTCTCTAACGACTGCGGCAAACGCCTTGGCTGCGACGTAAGGAGAGATACATGGATTTAGTTGGACTCTTATGTCTTCGCGCTCGAAAAAATCGATTAAAATTTTATCGATTTTGCTTAAAATTTGATCCAAAAACTCTTTACCTAAAAGGCCGTCGTTTTTCGCGCCCTCGCTCATCATAACTCTTGAAATTAGCGTCGTTTCTTTGTCGCAGATTATGTCGAAAAATATAGAGGCGAATTTGATTAAAAAATCCTCCAATTTATGCGATAAACTCAGGTCGATTTTCTCGTCTATCTGCGTTCTAAAGTCGTCAAATCCGCGTTCTACGATAGCGCGAAAAAGACCTTCCTTGTTTTCAAAAAATTTATAAACGCTAGCCAGCGACCCTCCGCTTTTTTTGATTATATCCGTTAGACTCGTGTTTTCATAGCCTTTTTCAAGGAAAATTTCCATACCGGCTTGGATAAATTTTTCTTTTCTTTCGGCGCTTCTTTGCGTGATTTTCCCGTTCATTGCATACCTTTAAAAATTAAAATTATAATTTAAGGATTATACAATAAAAATATGATTTTTAGTCTCTCGGGTATGCAAAAATAGTCTCCCTGACGACGTTAATTTTCTCTTTTTCGTTTGCGGCGTAGGCGCGTATAGTTATCTTTGCATTTGCGTTTTTACCGGCTCTAGCGGCATTTTTAGGAGCCGTTAATACGACTACGATTTTCTTCTTTTCGCCCGCGTTTAAGGCAATGTTACTTTTTGGGCGTTTTATTTTGATATCGGCATCGTTTGCGCTAACGTCAAAGTAAAACTCGTGCGCCGCCGCGTCGGTATTTTCAAACAAAAATACGTAAGCGTTTTCGATCTCGCCGTCTTTATTTACCTTATACAGCTCGCTCGTGCGGTTTATGTTTAGCAGCATATTTTCTTTTTTGGCGCTCATTAGCGCGAGCGCTGCGGCAGTTATAGCGATGGCGGCGCAGTAACCGATAGTTTTAAAGCGCAAATACCGCACCTTTTGCTTGGTTTTTAGCGAATTTGAGCTCGTCCAGCTAATTAGACTAGACAAATTTAGCCCCGACATCGTTTTCGTGCACGCATCGACGCACTCCAGGCAGTTTATGCACTCTAGCTGCATGCCTTTTCTGATGTCGATGTGCGTCGGGCAAATTTT
>CAUQMF010000005.1:0-43314 GCA_963518965.1 uncultured Campylobacter sp. | reverse complement strand
AGCCGGTAGTCATGCCGTTAAAGCTATCGTTTACTCTAACGTTTAGAGTGTTTTCCCCGCCGCCGCCGTCTATCTTATCGGTAGGTTTTAAAGTAGCGTTACTTACGACGCTGTCGGCTACGGCATTAAATATATCCTGACCTACGCTTCCTAATACCTCGTTTGAATCCGTGCTTAGGTTATGTACGGTAGAGGCTGCTAGCGCGTCTATCCTAGCTTTTTGTTCGTCTAGGTTGGTAGCCGTAGTGGTTTTTATAATCTCCTGAAATTCTCTGTAATCATAGTCTCCGGAGAGGTCTTGTCTGATATCGGCGATCTTTTGTGCCATATAAGAGGCTATCTCTGTTTTGTTGGCAAATACCGCCGCCGCTACCGGGTCTGCGGCTCTAGCTTCTGCAGAAGTGGCTACTTCAAATAGTTTAACTAGAGTATCTCCTCTGCTGTGACCTGCGTCTAGGTGTCTAACCCATGCGTTGATACCGTCCGGGTCTCTTACATAGTCTTTACCTAGGATGTTTTTGTAGATGAGCTCTACATAGCCTCTGTTTGTGCTTATGTCTATACCTAGACTAGCATAATAAGGCGCCGTAGCCGGAGATGCTAGCATCTCGTTGGCTATCTGAGCCTGCGTTTTAGTCGCACCTGCGGCTACCCACGCTCTAAAGCCGTCGCCTTCCGGGGCTCTGTTAAATAACGCAACGTAAAGCTGCGCTACTTGGGCTTGTGTTACTGCCATTAAGGACTCCTTTATAAAATTACTTGATGTTTTTAGTGTTCTATTTACAGAATACTATCGCCAATTATACCATAATTTTTATAAAATGAAGGGAAGCGTTTTTTAATTTAGTTAAGCGATCGCTACAAAAAACAATAATGTTCAAGGTGTATAAATAAAATTTTTGTTTCATGTTGCGGCCGTAGCAGCGTTAAATTTACCAATAATTTTTTGGCAATGCTTAGCCTGATTTTTAGAAACTTGATGTATAGATTTGCCGCATTTAAATATTTTGTGGAGCTTTTTAGCGGCTAATAAACAAAGATGTCGCTAGGCTGCCGGCTTGCTAAATTTACCATTTAAGCCGTCCAAGCGCGACAGTAAGCAAATGCGCACCTATAGCTATCTTATGGATTTTTTAACTTATCTTGAGCCTAAAATTTAAGCCGTATATAATAAAAGATTAAAATTTTACCGTATTTGTTTGGTTTAAAGAGTGTATCGGTTCTTAAGCCGATTTTGTTTAACATGGTTTATTTAAAAGCGAATAGTTTGGTCACGCCAGAAATCATACTAAGAAATTCTAAAATTTAGCCCTATTCAGTAGTATCAATGGCTCGCTTTTTTTAAGCTAACCATAAGTGAAATTACTACATAAATATGCTGTATATGTATTTTGAAGGCTTAAGGGAAGTATAAATTCGGGGGTGTATTTTAGATAGATGGTGTCCCCAGCGAGATTCGAACTCACGGCCTCAGAATTAGGAATTCTGCGCTCTATCCAGCTGAGCTATGAGGACATACAGGTAATAAATCAACTAAATTTAACAGCTTGTCAAATTTTATTATATAAAAACACGACTCGCCCGGACTATGAGAAGTTGCCGGCAGTCGTTTAACTAAATTAAGGCGAGGACTCGCATCCCCGCCAAATTCGGCTTAGCCGTTTCTTTTCTTGATAATCTCTTCGCTGACGTTCTTTGGAACTTCCTCATAGTGGTCAAATTCCATAGAATAAGTAGCGCGACCTTGCGTCATAGAGCGAAGGTCAGTAGAGTAACCAAACATCTGAGCTAGCGGGCAGAAAGCCGTGATGATCTTGCTTCCGTTTCGCTCGTCCATAGAGTTTACTTGACCTCGACGTTTGTTTAAGTCGCCGATAACGTCACCCATATAGTCCTCAGGCGTCTCAACCTCAACCTTCATCATAGGCTCAAGGATAACAGCACCCGCTTTTCTAGCGCCCTCTTTGAAGCCCATAGAAGCAGCTAGTTTAAACGCCATTTCAGACGAGTCGACTTCGTGGTAGCTACCGTCAAATAGGGTAACCTTAACGTCCTCGACCGGATAGCCGGCAAGCACGCCGCTTTGAAGCGCCTCTTTGCAGCCTTTTTCAACCGCTGGGATATACTCTTTAGGGACCACGCCACCTTTAATGTCGTTAACGAACTCAAATCCGCTAGCCGCAGGTAGCGGTTCAAGGCGTAAGAATACGTGTCCGTACTGACCGCGACCGCCTGATTGTTTAGCGTATTTATACTCTTGCTCGACTGTTTTGCGGATGGTCTCGCGGTATGCGACTTGTGGTTGACCTACTTCGGCATCGACTTTAAATTCGCGTAGCATTCTATCTACGATGATCTCAAGATGAAGCTCGCCCATACCGCTGATGATGGTTTGACCGCTCTCTTCGTCGGTGCCCACTCTAAAGCTTGGGTCTTCTTGAGCTAGTTTTTGAAGCGCGATAGCCATTTTTTCTTGGTCGGCTTTAGTTTTTGGCTCGACGGCAACGCTGATAACCGGCTCAGGGAAGTCCATCTTCTCAAGGATAACCTTGTCTTTTTCGCTCGCGAGCGTATCGCCGGTTAGGGTATTTTTTAGACCTACGACCGCGCCGATCTCGCCCGCGTGAAGAACCGAAATTTCCTCGCGTTTGTTTGAGTGCATTTTTAGCAAACGACCGATTCTTTCTTTATTATCCTGAACAGTATTGTAAGCATAGCTACCACTCTCAAGGCTACCGCGATAAACACGGATAAATGTAAGCTGTCCGACAAACGGGTCGGTCATAATCTTAAACGCAAGAGCTGCAAATTCGCCGTTATCGGTGCTTTCTACCGTTACTTCGCTACCGTCTTCATAAACGCCCTTAATCGCCTCGATCTCATCCGGTGCAGGCAAATATGCTACGACCGCGTCAAGTAGGGGCTGGATGCCTTTATTTTTAAATGCCGTTCCGCAAAGCATAGGAGTTATCGTCATTCTTAAGCAACCCGCTTTGATACCTTTTTTGATCTCTTCTTCGCTTAGCTCCTCGCCTGAGAAAAATTTCTCCATCAAGCTATCATCGGTTTCAGAAACCGCTTCGATTAACTTAGTGCGGTACTCTTCTGCCTTTTCTTTTACTTCCGCCGGGATCTCTATCTCTTTATAGTCAGTCGGCTTTTTGTCGTCTTCCCAAACGTAAGCTTTCATTTTAACCAAATCGACTACGCCTCTAAAGTTATCCTCTGCGCCGATAGGAATTTGAATAGGCACCGGATTTGCTTTTAGACGGTTTCTGATTTGGGACTCGACGTTATAAAAATTTGCACCGATTCTGTCCATTTTGTTTACGAAAACGATTCTTGGGACGTGGTATTTATTTGCCTGTCTCCAAACGGTCTCGGACTGAGGTTGTACGCCGCCGACTGAGCAGAATACCGAAACAGCACCGTCAAGAACGCGCATAGAACGCTCAACTTCTATAGTAAAGTCAACGTGGCCCGGAGTGTCGATCAAATTTATCTGGTGATCTTTCCAAAAGCAAGTGGTCGCCGCAGACGTAATCGTAATGCCGCGCTCTTTTTCTTGCTCCATCCAGTCCATCGTAGCAGCGCCGTCGTGAACCTCGCCGATCTTGTGGCTCATACCCGTAAAGAACAAAATTCTTTCGCTGGTCGTAGTTTTACCGGCATCGATGTGAGCAGCGATACCGATATTTCTAACCATATGTAAAGGGGTTTTTCTATCTGCCATACCAGCCTCCTCTTACCAGCGGTAGTGAGCAAATGCTTTGTTAGCTTCTGCCATTTTGTAGGTGTCTTCCTTCTTCTTGAAAGACGCGCCTTTTGAATTTGCCGCATCAAGTAGCTCGTTAGCTAGCTTATCGATCATGGTTCTTTCGCTTCTTTTTCTAGCAAAGCCGATGATCCAGCGGATAGCAAGAGCTTGCTGGCGAGCCGGGCGAACCTCTACCGGTACTTGGTAGGTAGCGCCGCCGACGCGACGAGATTTAACCTCCATAAGAGGTTTAATGTTTTCGATAGCATCGTTAAATACATCTATACCTTTCACGTCGCCGCTTTTTTTCTCGATAGCTTTGATAGCGCCGTACATGATCTCGGTAGCGACGCTTTTTTTGCCATCGTACATAAGAGAGTTAATAAATTTAGTGATTACCTTATTGCCGTAAATTGGATCCGGCATTACTTCCCTGACGGGAGCTTTTCTTCTTCTCATTTGATTATTCCTTCAAATTTTATAAATTTTACTCAAACCTATGCCGCTAATGGCATGGTCTGCGAACCTAAATTTTTATTTCTTTTTACCTGCTGCGGCTGCCGCTTGACCAGGTTTTGGTCGTTTAGCACCGTATTTTGAGCGAGAAACCGTTCTTTTTGCAACGCCGGCTGTATCAAGAGCACCGCGTACGATGTGATATTTAACGCCCGGTAAGTCCTTAACACGACCGCCGCGCACTAGCACGATGCTGTGTTCTTGTAGGTTGTGGCCTTCACCGCCGATATAGCTGATCACTTCAAATCCGCTTGTAAGCCTAACTTTGGCAACTTTTCTCAAAGCCGAGTTTGGTTTTTTAGGAGTCGTAGTATAGACCCTAGTGCAAACTCCTCTTCTTTGAGGACACTCTTTTAGCGCTGGAGATTTTGACTTAAAAGTCACTTTCTTGCGCTCTTTTCTGACCAATTGATTAATGGTTGGCACAGTAATTCCTTTCGACTAAATTTATTAAAAAGACTTGATTTTATTTAAATTTGGCTTAATATAAGGTAAATTCCATCTTTAAGACCGAATTTTATCGCGCTAGCCTTTTTTAAAAGCGTATTTTCCGCTTCCGCTAAAAATAATGCAAAGCGATAAAGCGATGTAAAGATATAAAATTTCGGCCTTAAAGCCGCCGACGTTTGTAAGCTCAAGTAAATTTCCAAGTCTGTGGTGGGCGCATATTATCGTTAGACTCGTGCCGATAACGAGCTGCTCCAATCCTTGAAAATATCCCTAAAATTATCATTATCGGAGCTATAACCTTGCCGACATATGAACCGTAAGCCATAATCTCAGGCAAGCCGGCTTTTGTTAAAATACTTTTTACGCCGCCTATGCCGTGTAAAATTTTCGCAAAGCCGTGCATAAAAAGGCAGACACCAAGCCCTAGTCTCGCAAACAAAATTCCCAAATCGAAATTTTTCTTTTTTACTCCAAATTTTCAAATTTAAAGGATTTATTTTATCTGATTAGTTTTAAAGCGAGGTAAAATTAAGCCCCGCCGAATTTGGCGAGGCTTGTGGGGTTAAATTTAGTTTTGTTTTAGCTTGATCTTTTGATCTTGATAAAGACCGGTTCCGACAGGAATCATGCGTCCTAGAATGACGTTTTCTTTTAGATCCTCAAGGTGGTCGATCTTAGCTGCGATCGAAGCCTCGGTCAGAACCTTGGTCGTCTCTTGGAACGATGCGGCCGAGATCACGCTATCGCTTCCAATAGCAGCGCGCGTAACGCCTAGCAAAACAGGCTCGGCGATCGCAGGATTACCGCCCATTCGCATTATGCGCTCGTTTTCTTCTTTAAATCTCGTTCTAGAAATCATGTCGCCGGTGATGAAATTCGTATCGCCGCTATCTACTATCTTAACCTGACGAAGCATCTGAGAAACGATGATCTCGATGTGCTTATCGGCGATCGCAACGCCTTGAGAGCGGTAAACTTGCTGAATTTCGCTGATCAAATAATAGTGCAGCGCCTTTTCGCCCAAAATTCTCAAAACGTCGTGGCTTGATATTAGCCCGTCGGTTAGCTTCTCGCCGGCATGGATAAATTCGCCGTCGCGAACCTGAATTTGACGAGTTTTATCTATCAGATACTCTGACGTAGCGCCATCGTCAGCGTGGATAACGATACGCTCTTTAGATCGAAGCGGTTTTTCGAATCTTACGGTACCGTCGATTTCAGCGATGATAGCCGTATTTTTCGGGCGTCTAGCCTCAAATAGCTCGGAGACTCGCGGCAAACCGCCCGTGATGTCTTTTGACTTAGCTACGGCCTTAGGCGTCTTAGCTAGGATATCGGCCTGCGCTACCGTAGCGCCGTCCGTTACAAATATCGCTGTTTTAGGCTCTAGTTGATAGCGGATCATCTTACCCTCGTCCGTGCTGATCACGATCGTAGGCTTGATGCCCGAAGGCAGATACTCGTTTATAACCAAACGGCTCTGACCGGTCGCCTCGTCATACTGCTCGGCGGCGCTGTATCCAGGCTCTATATCCTCGTACGATACTCTACCCGCGGCCTCGGCGATGATTGGCGTAGAGTACGGATCCCACTCGGCTATGACGGTTTTTTCTTGATTTTCAGGCTCAGAGATAACCGCTTTGCTATCTACGGTATCGCTATCGTTTGCTTTGATGATAGAGTTTCGCGGGATATAGTAGCGAACCGCCTCTCTATCGTCCTCGTCGGCAACCACGACGAATAGCCCTTTTTCGGTTACGACGTGACCTTTTTTGATATTTCTTAAGCGCTCTAAATAATCGCCTTTTAGGATATAAAATTTAAGCACGCCGTTTGCGCCCGCAACGACTTTCTTAGCGATCGGCTCTCCGTCTTCGACCTTTATCTCGCTGGCAAACGGAATACGATTAGGCACGTTCCAGCCCTCTTTTATGACTTCGGCGATACTTTCGTTTTCTTTGACTGCATCGCCGTTAGCATAAGGGATGTAAATTTTACCCTCAACCTTGCCGCTAACGCCTGCTAGCTCGTTAGGTTTAGCCAAATCGCCCCTTCGCAGAGTGTACTTAACCTCTTCTTTTTTGCCTTTTACGATGATGTTTACGTCCTCGTGAGCGATCTCGATCTCGATCTTTCCGTCAAACGGGGCTTTGATCTTAGGCTCGACGAGCAAGACGGCCGAGTTTCTGCGATTTGCCACGATTCTCTTGCCGCCGTTTTCGTAAACGTTTAGATTGTAGTATCTTATAAAGCCCTCTTTTTGTGCGACGACTTGATAATCTTGCTGCTCGGTCGATGCCGTACCGCCGATGTGGAAGGTTCTTAGCGTTAGCTGAGTTCCCGGCTCGCCGATAGACTGGGCCGAGATGATACCGACGGCTTCGCCCGGTTTTACCAGCTTTCCTTCGCCCAAATTCACGCCGTAGCATTTAGCGCAAACGCCTTTTGCGGCTTTACAAGTTATCGGCGTTCTGATGCTTACCGATTTTATACCAGCTTCGGTTATCGCTTTAGCTTTTTCCTCGTCTATTAGCGTACCTTCGCTAAATAGCACTTCGTTTGCTATCGGATCGATCACGTCGTCGGCTAGCACGCGGCCTAAAATTCTTTCTTCCAAACTCTCGATAAGCTCGCCGTTGTCGGTGATCTCGGTGATCTCGACGCCCTCGTGCGTACCGCAGTCGTGCATAGTGACTTTTACGTTTTGCGCGACGTCGATCAGCTTTCTGGTTAGGTATCCGGCATTCGCCGTTTTTAGCGCGGTATCGGCAAGACCTTTTCTAGCGCCGTGGGTTGAGTTAAAGTACTCAAGAACGTTTAGACCTTCGCGGAAATTTGATATGATCGGCGTCTCGATGATCGAGCCGTCAGGCTTCGCCATAAGACCGCGCATACCGGCTAGCTGGCGAATTTGCGCTGCAGAGCCTCTCGCGCCGCTGTCGGCCATCATATAAATAGAGTTAAATCCACCCTTATCTCCCTGGATGAGCTTCATCATCTCGCCCGCGACGACGTTGTTCGTATCCGTCCAGATGTCGATGATTTTATTATATCTCTCGGAGTCCGTTAGCAAGCCCGCGCCGTATTGATTTTGTATCTCGCGGACTTTTTTCTTGGCTTCGTTGATATATTTTTGTTTGCTGTCAGGCACGATGATATCGGCGATAGAGATCGAGATACCGGCCTTGGTCGCATAGCGGAAGCCCAAATTTTTAAGCTTATCCAAAAATCCCGCCGTCACCTCAAGGCCGCCGTTTTTGTAAACGTAATCGACCAAATTTGCGATATCTTTTTTCTTCATAACCCTGTTCCACATATTTTCAGGAACAAAATCAGGCAGAATCGAGCGGATGATCAAGCGACCCGCAGTCGTAAATAGCGTCTTGCCGCCAATCATCGTTTTGATTTTCGAGTGCACCTCTAGGCAGTGCGCTTCCTCGGCGATCATTACTTCGTCTACGGATGCGAAAATTTTATTAGCGCCCTTGCTGTCGGTCTTTTCTAGGCTTAGGTAGTAAATTCCCAAAACCATATCCTGGCTAGGAACCGTGATGGCCTTACCGCTTGCAGGAAGCAAGATATTCATCGAGCTAAGCATCAAAATTTTGCACTCTGCGATAGCTTCTTGAGATAGCGGCACGTGAACAGCCATCTGGTCGCCGTCGAAGTCTGCGTTAAACGCGGCGCAAACTAACGGATGTAGCTGGATAGCCTTACCCTCGACGAGCACCGGGTGAAACGCCTGGATAGATAGTTTGTGAAGCGTCGGAGCGCGGTTTAGCATGACCGGGTGATCTTTAACGACCTCCTCTAGGCACTCCCAAACCTCGTTCGTCTTATCCTCGATCATCTTTTTGGCTTGTTTTACGGTCGTAGCGTAGCCCTTCTCCTCAAGGCGAGCTAACAAATGTGGCTTAAATAGCTCAAGAGCCATTCTTTTCGGTAGTCCGCACTGATCCATGCGTAGTTTTGGTCCGACCACGATAACCGAACGACCCGAAAAGTCGACGCGCTTACCGAGCAAATTTTGGCGGAAGCGACCTTGCTTACCTTTAATGATTTCAGAAAGCGATTTTAGAGGACGTTTATTTGCGCCTTTTACCGCATTTGCACGTCGTCCGTTGTCAAATAGCGCATCCACGGACTCCTGAAGCATACGCTTTTCGTTTCTAATGATGATTTCAGGCGCGTCAAGCTCCATAAGGCGTTTTAAGCGTGCGTTTCTATTAATAACGCGGCGATACAAATCATTTACGTCAGAAACCGCAAATTTACCGCCGTCAAGGCTAACGAGCGGACGAAGATCCGGCGGAAGAACCGGTAAATTCGTAATCATCATCCACTCAGGACGGTTACCGGAATTTAAAAAGCTCTCAACTACTTTTAGTCTTTTTACTATAGTTTTTTTCTTAGCTTCCGAATTTGTCGCGCTGATCTCGTCTTTTAGAGTGTTTAAAAGCTCGACCAAATCGATATTTGCTAGCAAATCACGGATCACTTCGCCACCCATCCTAGCTCTAAATCCGCTCTCTTCAAAGCGAGAAGCTAAAGAAACGTATTGCTCTTCGTTTAAAACATCAAAAACTTCTACTTTTTTGCTATTTTCGGTGTCATAAAACGCGTCGCCCACGCTCTCGACGATATACGCCTCGTAGTAAAGCACGCGCTCAAGGTCTTTCATCTTTATACCAAGCAGCGTTCCTATGCGGCTTGGGAGCGAATTTACGTACCAAATATGCGCAACCGGAGTTACGAGCTCGATATGACCCATTCTGGAGCGGCGTACCTTTGAGCTAGTTACCTCGACGCCGCATTTTTCGCACTTGATGCCTTTATAGCGCATTTTTTTATACTTACCGCAAAGGCACTCGTAGTCGCGGATCGGACCGAAAATTTTAGCGCAAAATAGACCGTCACGTTCAGGTTTTAGCGTGCGGTAGTTTATGGTTTCGGGTTTTTTGACCTCGCCGTGGCTCCATGACTTTATCCTCTCAGGGCTAGCCAAACGAAGCTGAAACGCTTCAAAATCGCGCGGTCTGCGTTCTTCTTTTATCTCAATAGGTTTTAACTCACTCATTATTTTCATCCTCATCGTATATCTCGACATCAAGCGCCAATGATTTTAGCTCGTTTGTTAGAACGAAAAATGTCTCAGGAATGCCGGTTTCAGGCACATTTTCGCCTCTTGTTAGGGCCTTATACGCAGACAAGCGTCCTTCGACGTCGTCTGATTTGACCGTTAGCATCTCGCGAAGCGTATGAGCCGCACCGTATGCCTCAAGCGCCCAAACCTCCATCTCTCCAAATCTTTGTCCGCCAAATAGCGCCTTACCGCCGACAGGCTGCTGAGTAACAAGGCTGTATGGTCCCGTACTTCTAGCGTGGACTTTTTCGTCGACTAGGTGGTGAAGCTTTAGCATATACATACATCCGACGTTTACACGTTCTTTAATCTTTGAACCCGTGCGTCCGTCGTAAAGCTCGGTCTTGCCGTCCATATCGATCTTGGCTAGCTCAAATAGTTTCATTAGCTCGTCAACCCTAACGCCCTCAAATATAGGCGTGGCAAATTTGACGCCGTTAGCCCAGTCTCTAGCGTAATCCAAAAGCTGCTCGTCGCTCATTTTACCTAGAGTCTTTTTAGCATCCATAAATTTAGATGTAGAGGCTATATCGATCATTTTGGCTCGTAGCTCTTTTACCCACTCGCCTTTTTTCTCTTGGAAAATTTGATTTATCTGCTCGCCCAAGCGGTAGCCGACAAGGCCTAAGTGGCTTTCTAAAATTTGACCGATATTCATACGGCTAGGAACGCCTAGCGGATTTAACACGATATCGACCGGCTGACCGCTCGGCAGATACGGCATATCGACTTCTGGGACGATGTTTGAGACGATACCTTTGTTTCCGTGGCGACCCGCCATCTTATCGCCCACTTTTAGTTTGCGCTTGGTCGCGATGTAGACTTTGACGAGCTTAACTACGCCGCTTGGCAAGATATCGTCTTTTTCCAAAATTTCCATCTTCGCGTCGTGCTCTTCTTTGAGCTTTTTCTTCTCGTTTTGGAAATGATTTTTTATGTCATCGTATGATTTTTGAACGTCTTTTGAAAAGCCCTTAACGATCGCGCTTAGAGTAAAGCGGTTGATGTTTTCAAACTCCTCTTTATCGATCTTCTCGCCTTTTTTATAGGTTTTTTTACCGATAGTTTGAGCCGAGCTCAAAGGCGTTTTGCAAAGCAGAGCGCCCACTTTTAGCATCTCTTCGCGGTCTAGCATCAAGAGTCTATCGTGGTGTTCTTTTTCAAAAGCCGCCTTTTCTTCTTCATAAACTTTATTTGAGCGATTATCTTTTTCGTGGCCTTTTTTAGTAAAAATTTTCACGTCTACTACGACGCCTTCCATTGACGCAGTCGCGTAAAGGGATTTGTTTACCACGTGGCCGGCTTTTTCGCCAAAAATCGCACGAAGTAAGCGCTCCTCGGGCGTTGGCTTAACCTCACCCTTTGGAGAAACCTTACCTACTAGGATCATGCCTGGTTTTACCTGTGTGCCGATTTTTATTATACCGCTATCATCGAGATGGAGTAAATCTTCCTCTTTGATATTCGGGATATCTTTAGTAATCTCCTCAACGCCGTCTTTTAGCTCGCGCGCCTCAATCTCTTTTTCATAGATATGCACGCTCGTAAACGCATCCTCTCGGATCATTTTTTCGCTGATTACGATCGCGTCCTCGTAGTTATATCCGTTCCACGGCATGAAAGCTATCAGCGCATTTTTACCGATAGCCAGCTCGCCGCGCTCCATAGATGGACCGTCGGCGATGATCTGCCCGGCCGCTACGCTTTCGCCTTTTTTAACGATAGGATGCTGAGAGAAAGTCGTATTTTGGTTGGTTCTTAAATTTTTCTCCATCGAGTAGTGATCGATATATGGACCCACCTCGTCTTCGCCGAGGATAAAGATATTTTTATTGTCCACCTTCTCAACTACTCCCGCGCGTCTAGCCTTGATTGCTTCCCATGCGTCGCGAGCCACGGTACTCTCCATGCCCGTACCTACAATAGGAGCGGATGAGCGAAGTAGCGGTACTGCTTGACGTTGCATGTTTGATCCCATTAGCGCGCGGTTAGCGTCGTCGTGCTCCAAAAACGGAATAAGCGATGCCGCAACGCCGGCTATCATACCGGAGCAAAGGTCGATGAGTTTAACGTCCTCGCGCTTAGCTAGTATCATCTCGCCGTCTTGTCTAGCTTCGATCAGATCCTCTACTATATAGCCGCTTTCATCAAGCGTAGTAGAAGCGGGGGCTATAACCAAATTTTCCTCCTGGGTCGCCGTCAGATAGACGATTTCATCGGTTACTTTTCCATCTACGACCTTTTTATACGGCGCCTCGACGAAGCCTAGATTATTTACCTTTGCATAAGTTGAAAGCGTGTTGATAAGACCGATGTTTTGACCCTCAGGAGTCTCTACCGGACAAATTCTGCCGTAGTGAGTCGGGTGAACGTCGCGTACCTCAAAGCCGGCTCTATCTTTTACGAGACCGCCTTCGCCAAGTGCTGAAAGTCTGCGCTTATGCGTAACTTCGCTAAGCGGGTTGGTTTGGTCCATAAACTGACTCAATTGACCGCCGGTGAAAAATTCCATTATCGTCGTGGTTATCATTTTTGGATTAACCAAATCGTAAGGCATAATCTCTTCGATGTTGCTTAACGTCGTAAATTTATCCCTGATAGCCTTTTGCATTTTTACAAAGCCTAGATGAAGCTCGTTTGCCAAAAGCTCGCCGATAGAGCGGATACGACGGTTACCTAAGTGGTCGCGGTCGTCGATATGTCCTTGTCCGTTTTTGACCTTTATCAAATATTTTGCCGTTTTTATAATGTCTTCATTGGTCAAAACCGTTACGTACTCAGGGACTTCAAGCGCTAGCTTGTGGTTCATTTTCATACGACCAACACCCGTCAAGTCGTATCTTTCTGGATTAAAGAACAGATCGTTTACGAAAGCGCGAGCGGCATCTTTAACTACCGGCTCACCAGGACGCATGACTTTATAAATTCTAATCGCCGCAAGATCGTTTTCGTCATCGACGTTTTCGGTTTGACGTAGTAGTTTTAGCGTCTCGTTATCGGCGATAAACGAATTTATGATCGCGTCGTCCACGCCTGCAGCTAGGTCGTTTGCTATCTCGATGCTCTCTTGATCGGCTAAAATTTTAACCAATTTATTTTCGTCAAGCTGCGCAAGAGTATCGTAAAGCACCTCGCCGCTATTTTTGTCGATAACCGGGTGGGCCAAAAATCTATTTACCAATATTTCAGTCGGATATTCGACGAATTTGACGCCGTCGGCAATAATCTTGTCGGCCTTTTTCTTGGTTAGTCTTTTACCGGCCTCGTGTAAAACATTGCCTTCTTCGTCTTTGATATCGTATTCGACCCTGCCTTGATAGTCGTCAGGATTAAACGGGGTCAAAAATTTATTATTTTTTATCGTTAAAGTTTGTATCGGATAAAATAGTTTAATAATATCTTGCTTTTTATATCCAAGCGCTCTAAATAATATGGTTACCGGTACTTTTCTACGCTTATTTATGCGAACGTAGAGTACGTCTTTAGTATCATACTCGAAATATAGCCAACTGCCGCGATCCGGGATAATCTGAGCGGTGTAAATTAGTTTATTTACGACAGTCGGACTTTCTTCTTCTTTAAAAATAACGCCCGGACTTCTGTGAAGCTGATTAACTACGACGCGTTCGACACCATTAATAATAAATGAAATTCTATCCGTCATTAAAGGGATTTCGCGAACGAAAATTTCTTGCTCTTTTATATCTTTTATGCCGATCTTCTCGCCTGTTTTTTCATCTCTTTCGTGAACGATTAGCCTTACTTTCATCTTTAAATTTACAGAATAAGTAAGCCCTCGCTCCATGCACTCTCTGATCGTATATTTTGGTTTTCCGATTTCAGAGCTTACGTATTCCAGGCTTAAGCGGTTTTGAGGATCATGTATAGGAAATATCGATTTGAAAACTTTTTCTATACCGCTTTCGCCTTGATTTTTATCTACGTTTAAAAACTGGTCAAAACTCTTTTTTTGTAATTGTAGCAGGTTAGGAACATCGATCTCTTTGGCGACATTTGAAAAATCAACCCTAAGACGATTTCCTGAGTATAAACTATTTAGCATATTCTACCTCATTGGTATAAGTTTGAAAGAAAGTAAATAACCGCACGTCTGCGGCATCTTTATAAAAATTAAATAAGGAGGCGTTGCCTCCTATGTAAAAATAAGTGAAATTATTTAAGTTCGACTTTAGCGCCGGCTTCCTCAAGCTCTTTTTTAGCTGCTTCAGCTTCATCCTTGCTAATGCCTTCTTTAATAACAGAAGGAGTTTGCTCGACCGCGTCTTTAGCCTCTTTAAGACCAAGGCCGGTAAGAGCGCGAACGACTTTAATAACGTTGATTTTCTTGTCGCCGCCGTCAACTAGAACAACGTTAAATTCTGTTTTCTCCTCAGCTGCATCAGCTGCGCCGCCTGCTGCTGCGCCGCCTGCTACCATTACCGGAGCAGCGCTTACGCCGAATTTTTCTTCAAATTCTTTTACTAATTCGCTTAGCTCTAATACTGAAAGATTAGAGATAAATTCTAATACGTCCTCTTTAGTAATTGCCATTTCTTATCCTTTTATGCTGATTTTTCTTTTTTCTCTTTAAGCGCATTTAGTCCAATAGTGAAATTTTGGATAGGCGCATTCCAAACTTGCAAAAGCATCGCAAGCAACTCATCACGGCTAGGCATCTTAGATAGAGCCTTGACTTTCTCGACGCTTGCAACTTCGCCATCAATATGAGCGGTCTTGATTTTGAATAGTTCGCTATTTGTTTCTTCAAATTTAGCCGCAACTTTAGTAGCTGAAAGCTGATCGCCCCAGATAAATATATTGGTATCTTTCAAAATCATACCGGATTTTCCGATATTATTAAGAGCAATATTTGCAAGAGTATTTTTTACGATTTGAACTTTTACGTTTAAAACTCTAGCCGCATCTCTCAAGGCCTCTAGCTTTTTAGTGCTAAGACCGCGATAATCGCAAACTATAATCGCTTCATTTTCTTTAAATTCTGCTTCAAGTTTACTGATTATTTCAGATTTTTCATTTCTCGTCATCTAGTTTTTCTCCTTTCCGACTAGCGATTTCAAGCAGAGCGGCATAAAAGCGCGATTAAGCAAAAGCCTCTGCTATCTCCAATCTAAGATAAAAATTTATTAGCTAAAAATTAGCGTAGATCCATAAGCTCTTGAGTCTCAAGTAGAACAGAAGGGCTCATAGTTAACGATAAAGCAGCACTCTTAATGTATCTACCTTTTGCTGCTGCAGGTTTTTGTCTATTTACCGCTTTAATAAGGGTTGAAATGTTGTCGTTTAGTTGCTCTTTTGAAAAGCTAACTTTACCGAGACCGGCATGTATGTTTCCTTGCTTATCTACGCGGAAATTAACTTGACCGCTTTTTGCGTTATTAACCGCTTGGGCTACATCCATAGTAACAGTGCCCGTTTTTGGGTTTGGCATAAGACCTTTTGGTCCCAAGATTCGTCCTACTTTACCGACTAGTCCCATTAAATTTGGAGTAGCAATAAGAACGTCGAAATTCATAATTCCTTTTTGGATATCTTCAACAAGTTCATCGCTACCGACTATATCGGCGCCGGCAGCTTTTGCTTCGTCAGCTTTTGCATCTTTTGCTATAACAGCTACGCGAACAGTTTTACCGGTTCCAGCAGGAAGCACAACCGAGCCTCTAACCATTTGATCTGCATGTCTTGGGTCAACATTAAGTTTCAAAGCAATTTCAACGGTTTCGTCAAATTTTGCACTTTTTAGTTGTTTTATGGTATCAATAGCCTCAGCTAAAGAATAATTTTTAGTAGCATCAACTTTTTCAAGCAGCTTACTAAATCTTTTTGTAGTTTTTTTTGACATTGATTTCTCCGCATTTACAATTTTTATGCTTCCACATTGCTAAATTTAAAATAGACGCGCTAAATACAGATATTAGCGCGTGCCATAAATTTAACTTTAATAAAAATCCTTATGTGGTAAAAGGATTAATCTACTACCGTAATACCTATTGAACGAGCTGAACCAGCAATAATTTTAGCTGCTTGCTCTCTATCTTTAGTATTTAAGTCGGCAATTTTTTTCTCAACAATTTCAAGTACCTGAGCTTTTGTAAGCTTAGCCACTTTATTTTTTAACGGATTATCCGAACCTTTTTCTATACCTGCGGCTTTTTTAATCAGATCCGTAGCAGGCGGCTGTTTTGTGATAAAAGTAAAACTTTTGTCTGCATATACTGTAATAACAACCGGTACCCTAAATCCGGCCATATCCTTAGTTCTTTCATTAAAAGCTTTGCAAAATTCCATAATATTTACGCCCTGCTGACCAAGAGCCGGACCTACCGGAGGACTCGGATTTGCTTTTGCAGCAGCAATATGTAATTTAATTTCGCCTACAAACTTTTTAGCAATAAACCTCTCCTTATACTATCTTCTCAACTTGTGAATATAAAATTTCAACTGGAGTACTTCTACCAAATATTGAAACATTTAACTTTAACTTGCCGTGTATCATATCGTACTCTTCTACTATTCCGGTAAAATTTGCAAAAGGTCCTTCGGTAATACGAACGTTTTCTCCATTATCAAAGAAAATCTTTGGCTTAGGAGCGGCACGTTTTTGAACCTTTTCCAAAATTAAATTAATATCTTTTTCGCTCAAAGGTGTAGGCTTTTTAGCCTCACCTATAAATCTACCTACTTTAGGAAGAGATTGTATCTTATGCCAAAGAGCAGTATCTAAATCAAGATATGCAAAAGCATACCCAGGATAAAGACTTCTCTCATTTATTTTTTTCTTACCATTTTTTATTTCTATTACGTCTTCAGTAGGAACTATAATTTCTTTTAATTGTTCTTCAATGTGATTATCTCTAACCAAATTTTCAATAGCTCTTTTTACACTCATTTCACTGCCGGCATAAGTTTGAATTGCATACCATTTATGTGCCATACATTCAACCTTAAATAAGCTTTGAAACAGAAAAAGACATAATGACGTCAACAAGAGCTAAAAAAAGTGAGACAATAGCTACTACAGCAAAAACCGTTATAAAAGCATTCCTGATTTGCTCTTTGAGTGGAAAAATTACCTTTTCAATCTCCGCACGAGAAAGCTTAATATAACTTATTATTTTTTCCATTTTCAACCTTTTGATGGCAGGGCAAGAGGGATTCGAACCCCCAACCATTGGATTTGGAATCCAGCGCTCTACCGTTGGAGCTATTGCCCTAAAAGCCTTAGCTCTTTAATTTTACTTCTTTATGAATAGTATGTTTTTTTAGTCTTGGACAATATTTTTTTAGTTCCAATTTTTCGGTTGTCGTTTTGCTATTTTTTACCGTAGTATAATTTATATCACCTGATTCAGAACATTTAAGACCAACTTTTATTCTGTTACCTTTTGCCATAAATTCCCTTCAAAAAAGCGGAGAAAAACTCCGCCAAAATATAAAATTAAATTATGCTAGAATCTTAGAAACAACGCCTGAACCGACTGTTCTACCGCCTTCGCGGATCGCAAAGCGAGTTCCCTCTTCAAGAGCAACTGGCGCAATAAGCTCAACAGTTATCTTTAGGTTATCACCAGGCATAACCATCTCTGTTCCTTCCGGAAGAGTGATAGAACCTGTAACATCAGTCGTTCTTACATAGAACTGTGGTCTATAGTTGTTAAAGAATGGAGTGTGGCGTCCGCCCTCTTCTTTTGTTAGGATATAAACCTCTCCCTCAAATTTAGTGTGAGGAGTGATTGATTTAGGTTTGCAAAGAACCATACCGCGCTCAACATCTTCTTTTTTTGTGCCTCTTAGAAGAACGCCTACGTTATCGCCTGCTTCACCTTGATCCATTTCTTTTCTAAACATCTCGACGCCGGTAACTGTAGTAGTTTGAGTTGGTCTAATACCTACGATTTCGATGGTATCGCCGACTTTTACCACACCTTTTTCAATTCTACCGGTAACAACCGTACCGCGACCAGAAATAGAGAAAACGTCCTCAATAGGCATCAAGAAATCTTTATCTGTTGCGCGTACTGGAGTTGGAATATACTCATCAACTCTAGCCATAAGCTCAAGAACCTTTGCAGACCATTCGCCGTCTGTTCCAGCCTTAGCCTCATTAAGAGCTTGTAGAGCCGAGCCTGCTACGATCGGGGTATCGTCACCAGGGAAGTCGTACTCGTTTAGAAGTTCACGAATTTCCATCTCGACTAGCTCAAGAAGCTCCGCATCGTCAACCATATCAGCCTTATTCATAAATACAACGATATAAGGAACGCCTACTTGACGAGATAGTAGAATATGCTCTCTAGTTTGAGGCATCGGGCCGTCAGCAGCAGATACGACTAGAATCGCACCGTCCATTTGCGCTGCACCTGTAATCATATTTTTAACATAGTCGGCGTGACCCGGGCAGTCAACATGCGCATAGTGGCGATTTTCGGTTTCGTACTCGATATGAGAAGTAGCAATGGTAATGCCGCGCTCTTTTTCTTCAGGAGCGTTATCGATATTATCATAGTCTTTTAGCTCTGCAAGACCTTTTCTTGAAAGAACAGCGGAAATCGCAGCTGTCAATGTTGTTTTACCATGGTCAACGTGACCGATAGTACCAATGTTTACGTGTGGCTTGTTACGTGAAAATTTTTCTTTTGCCATCTCTTCCTCCGTAATGATTTGTTTTTAACTCAAATTTATGTCTAATTTCTCTAAAACCATGGAGCTCATAGCGGGACTTGAACCCGCGACCTCTTCCTTACCAAGGAAGTGCTCTACCTCTGAGCCATATGAGCGTAATATCGCTTGGCATGAGAGATAATAAAAAACATAAACAACTAAAAGGAAATTAAAAACAGAGCTACAGCAAATGTATAAAAATTTATAGAGACTTTTATCATTTTACAGCTCCCAGTTTCATTTCCAAAATTCTGGAGCGGGAAACGGGGCTCGAACCCGCGACCCTCAGCTTGGAAGGCTGATGCTCTAGCCAACTGAGCTACTCCCGCATATAGCATGGTGGTGAGACGTGGATTCGAACCACGGAAGACATAGTCAGCAGATTTACAGTCTGCCCTCGTTGGCCGCTTGAGTATCTCACCCTAATTAATTTTAAATTATAAATGCTTAATGGTATTTCTGGTCAAACACTGTTATGAAATGGAGCTGGTGAACGGACTTGAACCGCCGACCCACTGCTTACAAGGCAGTAGCTCTACCAACTGAGCTACACCAGCATCCTGATTTGTGAAAGTTGGATTATAGCCCAATTTCTTCTCAAAGTCAAGTCTTTTGCAAAAAATAGTCGTGTTTTACATTATTTTTATAAAAACATGCCTTTGGTTCGTAATTTTTTTAGCCCATAGGCTCTGGAGCTTCTTTAAATTTTAAATCTTTTCTAAGTTTTGAACGCGGTTTCGTAGGCGGCCTTTCCTCGCTTGACTTTTTCTCTACGATACCTATTTGAGCCTCGTCTTCTTTGGCGACTAGCGCATAAGCCTCTTTAAATCCGGCCGCCTTAATCTTTTGCGTCAGAACCTTAATATCGTTTTTATTCATAGCCCGCGTTTTGACCGCTATAGAGCGGTACCTACCGAATCTACCGCTAACTACGGCTTTTACGCCGTCTATCTTAGCGACTTTACGCTCTATATCGGCTCGCTCGCGTTCGATGGATTCTTGCGTTACGTCGTCGCCAAATGCGCTTACGAAGATATTATATTCGCTATTTGCGAGTAAAACGCTGCAAAGCAATAAAAAAACAACGACGATTTTTTTCATGCTTCTCCTTTTTGCTTGCAGCAAATTTAACTGTTTTGGATTATATACGACAATGAATAAAATTGTTATAAATTTGACCGAGCGCCCTACCCCAGCGCTCTTGCTATGAGCTCGATAGGATTCTCGCATTTCACGTCTGAGCCGCCTATATGCAGCGCATTTGAAATTTGCATTTTACAGGCGCTACACTCCGCGCTTACGATATTTGCGCCAGAGTTTTTTATCATCTCTGATTTTCTTTGTCCAGCCGCGCGGCTTAGGTGATATTTTTCAGACTGCATCGTCACTCCGCCAAAACCGCAGCACTCGTTTGGATCGCTCATCTCTGTTATTTCGTAGTTTTGAGCGAGCAGCTTGCGAGGCTCTTTAAAGACGCCTTGCATTTTTCTAGCGTGACAAGGGTCGTGATAGGTTACGGATGTTAGATTTTTGCCTTTTTTTGCTAAAATTTCAGTCAAATTCGTAAATTTTTCAAAATACTCCGTCGCTAAAAATATCTTCTTACTCACCGTTTTTGCGCGCTCTCGCCACTGCTCGTCATCATGGAAAAAGTGCTCGTAGTCGATCTTTATCATCGCCGAACAGGTCGCCTCCGGCACGATGATAGCGTCTAAATTTAAGAAAAGCCGTTCGAAATACTCGATATTTCGCTTTGCCAAAACCTCGACCGTCGCAAAATCTCCCGTAAAATACGCCGGCGCTCCGCAACAGGCCTGTTTTTTCATCAAATTTAAATTTAACCCAAGCTCGCGCGCGATCTTAACCAAAGCCTCGCCGATGCCAGTATATGCGTAGTTTCCCATACAGCCGATGAAAACGCCGATAGTTTTATCGCCGCCATTATCGATAAACTCGGCATGCGAGTTTAAAAAGCTCTTTTTGCTAGCGGTTGGCAAAAGCCGCTCTTTTTTCACCATCGGCAGGCTAAATCTCGGACTCATCGCGCCTTCGCGGATCTTAAACGCGCAGCTTTGAAACACGTAGCCAAGCTTTGCCGCCAAATCCATAACCGCGCGGTGGCGCAGTAGCCAAAAAAACGCCTTTTTGTACCACGCGATGCCGAATTTTTCCGCGATATCGCGGCGGACGTTTTCTATCGCCGTATCCACGCGCAAGGAGTTTGGGCAGACCTCGACGCAGCTCGTGCATAAAAAACAGCTCTCAAAGATACTTTTCGCGCTTTTATCGAGTTTTAGCTCGCCGCGCTCGTAAGCGCCTACTAGGTCTAAAAAGCCGCGCGGAGAGGTCGTCTCGTCGGAGTTTATCTTGTGGATCGTGCAGACCTGGATACATTTGCCGCATTTTACGCATTTATCTGAAATTTCGCTAAATTTAAACATATCCGCCCATCAAACCGTTTTAGAAAATCGGCGTAAATTTTCCGGTATTTTTTTCAAATACGCGTCAACGCACATTGCGATATTGCGGATGATTAGCGTGCCGGTCTCGTTTACGCTGATTTTTTCTGGCGTTACGGTTACGAATTCGCTTAAATTTTCAAGCTCGACCAAATCATCCTTAAAATACTCGAAAAATTTGATGTCAAATTTAGCCTCGACCGCTTTGATATCAAGCGCGAAGTTGCTCATCAGGCTCATTATCACGGCTTTTCTGATTAGATCGTCATCGTTTAGATAAATGCCCTTGCAATACGGCAAAACGCCGCTATCTAGGGCTTTTTCGTATTCGTCCATGTCCTTGAAATTTTGCGCGTAGTATCTTTGCCCCTCGCCGATGCTAGTTAGTCCGATGCCGATGAGATCGGCTCCTCCCTTGGTCGTGTAGCCTTGGAAGTTTCTATGCAGCGTGCCGTTAGCAAGTGCGCCGAAAAGCTCGTCGCCCGGCTTTGCAAAGTGATCCATGCCGATCATTTTGTAGCCGTTTTTGATAAAAAACTCGGCCGTGTATTTTAAAATTTCAAGCTTGGTTTTAGGGCTTGGTAGCGTCGCTTCGTCAAATTTACGCATAGATTTTTTTATCCACGGCACGTGTGCGTAGTTAAACACCGCAAGACGGTCGGGGGACAGCGTCAGAGCCTTATCCAGCGTCGCTTTAAAGCTTTCAATCGTCTGATACGGCAAACCGTAGATCAAGTCCATATTTATCGAGTTTATGCCCTTAGCGCGCGCCATATCAACGGCGTTTTTGGTGATCTCGTAGGGCTGGATGCGGTGGATCTCTTTTTGCACCCGCTCGTCAAAGTCCTGCACGCCGTAGCTAACGCGGTTAAAGCCGTGAGAGACGAGCACGTCAAGCTGCTCGGACGTTAAAAATCTCGGGTCGATTTCGCAGCTGATTTCAGCCTCTGGCGAGAAATTTTTAAATTTAGCCTTTATCATTTTGATGATTTCATCTAGCTGATCCGCGCCGTAAAACGTCGGAGTGCCGCCGCCAAAGTGCATTTGCAGCACGGGCGCGCTCGTGTCGAGGTTCGCCGCTAGCAAGTCGAGCTCTTTTTGTAGATACTGCATATAGCGCGTTTTGCGGTCCTCTTTGCTCGTATAGATCACGTTGCAACCGCAAAAATAACAGGCGCTGCGGCAAAACGGTAGATGCAAATAAAGCGAAAGCGGGCGCGAGGCGTCGCGGTTTTTTAGCTCCCGCAGGTAGTCCTCGTAGCTAAATTTATCGCTAAACTCGGGCGCGGTCGGATAGCTCGTGTAGCGCGGTCCCGGGCGCGAATACTTCACGTAAGCGTCAAAATCTATCATAGCGTTTTATTCCTCGCGTTTTTCATTATATTCTGCATATCGACGAACAAATTTGGATACTGCTTTTTGATATCCTTTACCAGTTTTTCCAAATTTACGTCGATGCTTTTTTTATTTTTATTTTTTGCGGCGATCTTTCGTATCTCGTCCATCGCCACGACCCAAACGTCGGCGAAATCTATCGGCACATTTTGCCAGATCGTCTTTTCGAGCCTTAGCTCGAAATTTTCCTTTTGGACGTTGCGGTAGGCTTCGATGAGCTGCGAGAGCGATTTTAACGAAACCATCGTGTGTAAATTTTGATTTTCGTCAATGCCGAACCACGGCTCCACCCCGTCCCACGAGCCGCTTTTTAGGCTGAGGCTCATTTGATTAGGATCGCTCGTCGGCACGATCTCAAATATCGTTTTCTCGCCCTCTTTTATCCCGAGCTCGCCCGAAATTTCGTCGATTTTTTCGTATGTTTTTTGTAGATTTTTTTCTTTCATTTACTTCCTTAACTTACCCGTTTCGGTGCCTATCAAGCCACACCATCACGCCTTTTTGCGCGTGCAGGCGATTTTCGGCTTCGGCAAAAATCTCATCCGCATGCGCTTCAAAAACCGCCTCGCTCACCTCGTATCCGCGGTAGGCCGGCAAGCAGTGTAAAAATATCGCTCGCGGAGCGGCTAATTTCATCAAATTTTCATCCACGCAAAATCCGGCAAAGTCCCTCAGGCGCTTTTCTTTTTCCGCCTCTTGTCCCATCGAGACCCAAGTATCGGTAGTGACGACGTTAGCGCCCGATACGGCTTCTTTTACGTCCTGAGTTAGATAAATTTTAGCTCCCGAGATTTGCGCGTTTTTCATCGCTAAATTTACAACCTCGCCGTCCGGTTCGTAGCCCTTTGGCGTGGCAATCCTTAGCTCAAAGCCCAGCTTGCTAGCTAGCATCAGCCACGAGTGAGTCATGTTGTTGCCGTCGCCCACAAACGCCGCTTTTATCTCATCTATTTTTAGCCCGCATTCGACCGCTGTCATGAGATCAGCCATCAGCTGTGCGGGATGAAATTTATCGCTAAGGCCGTTTATCACGGGCACGCGGCTAAATTTGGCAAGCTCCTCTAACGTCTCGTGGCGATTAACGCGAGCCATTATAAGATCGCACATTCGCGAGATCACGCGCGCGGTGTCTTTTATCGGCTCTCCGCGCCCGATCTGGATATCGCTTGAGCTCAAAAACAGCGCATGTCCGCCAAGCTCGTTCATCCCTACGTCAAAGCTCACGCGCGTTCTAGTCGAGCTTTTTTCAAATATCATCGCCAGTTTTTGATCTTTGAGATACGGTTTAAAATCTCGTGTTTTCGCCTCTTTTTTTATCTGCAAACCCAAATTTAAAATTTCTATGATTTCATCTTTACTAAAATCGTTTAACGTCAAAAAGTGCCGCATTTTTCCCTCTTATTTTAAAATTTGACTGCAAAATTTAAGGCGAAGTATTGAGAGACGGATTTAAATGTTGTGCAGAAATTTTAAGTCAAGATAAGGCATGTAGCCTATCGCAGGCTTAAAATTTCCTCTGCTTGCAGCTGCGAAACGCAAGTGAAGCAGAAACTCATTTAAAGACGCTCACAAGACGAGCCGCTATTTTCTTAGTAAAGCGGCGGCTTCTTTAGCGTGATAGCTTATTATCAGGTCAGCCCCCGCCCTCTTAAATCCGACCAGCGTCTCCATCATCACGCGCTCGTAGTCGATGACGCCCGCTTTTGCCGCAGCTTTTAGCAGAGCGTATTCGCCGCTCACGTTATACGCACAGATCGGCAGTCTCGTAGCCTCGCGCAGATCGCGGATGACGTCTAGATACGCAAGGGCGGGCTTTACCATCAAGATATCGGCGCCCTGCGCCTCGTCTTCTAGGCTCTCGCTCACGCCTTCTAGGCGGTTTGCGCTATCCATCTGATAGCTTTTTCTATCGCCGAAGCTCGGCGCTGATTCGGCTACGTCGCGAAACGGCCCGTAGTACGCCGAAGCAAATTTGGTCGAATACGCCATAATCGGCAAATTTTCATATCCGCTCAAATCCAGCGCCCCGCGCAAGGTAGCGATAATGCCGTCCATCATGCCGCTTGGAGCGATCATATCGGCTCCGTTTCTAGCGTGGATCAGCGCTTGTTTAGCGGAGATCTCCAGCGTCGCGTCGTTATCGACGGTCTGGTGGACGTGGTCTAGGATGCCGCAGTGGCCGTGATCGGTGTACTCGCAAAAGCAAAGATCGGTGATCACTACTAGATCGGGGAATTTATCCTTTATAGCTCGCAGCGCGGTCGCTATGATGCCATCATCGCTCAAAGCATCGCTGCCTACGCTATCTTTTAGGCTAGGGATTCCAAACAATATCACCGCTTTTATGCCTAAATTTCGCACAATTTCGCACTCTTTTAAAATTTCGTCTAAACTCATCTGAAAGACGCCCGGCATCGAGCTTATCTCTTTTTTCACGCCCTTGCCTTCAATGACGAAAAGCGGATAGATAAAATCGCTCGCGCAAACGCTAGTTTCGCGCACCATCTCCCTGATCGCGGGATTTATCCTGAGCCTTCTAAAACGTTTAAACATAATTTTCCTTTTACTTCGCTACAATTTACGCTTAGTGTAACATAATAGGAGTTAAAAATTTATGAATATCGAGCTTTCAAATACGGCAAATTTACCCTCTCGTTTCGGGATATTTGAGATACAGGCCTTTAAGGAGGGAGAGAAGGAGCATTTAGCGATTTATAAAAAACCTTTCGGAGAGGTCGTAAACGTCCGCATCCACTCCGAGTGCCTAACGGGCGATGCGATCGGTAGCCTAAAATGCGACTGTCGCGACCAGCTGGAAGCCAGCCTAAAATACATCGAGGAGCACGGCGGCATGGTGATCTATCTGCGCCAGGAGGGGCGAAATATCGGCCTGCTAAACAAAGTAAACGCCTACCACCTGCAAGACGAGGGCCTTGATACCATCGAGGCAAACCACCAGCTAGGCTTTAAGGCCGACGAGCGCACATACGAGATCGTGGATTTTATCTTGAAGCACTTCGGTATCGAAAAGATAAATTTGCTAACCAATAATCCAAAAAAACTGTCCGGGCTAAAATGCGTACAGATCGTCTCTCGCGTGCCGATCGTCATACACGCGAACAAATTTAACGAAAACTACCTGCGCGTGAAAAAAGAGCAGATGGGACACATGCTAGATGAAAATTGACCTGCCGAGGGACTTTGATGCGCAAACGGCGAAATTTAGCGAAATTTTGACTAAATTTAACCGCGTGCACAGCCTAACTAGCTACAAAAATTTAAACGAGCAGATCGCTGACAGCATAGCTCCGCTTGAAATTTTCCCGCAAATTTTGGACGTCAAAACGGCGATTGATGTGGGTAGCGGAGCGGGCTTTCCAGCGATATTTCTCGCGATGATTTTAAAAGAGTGCCAGTGGCATCTCTTTGAACCCAGTCCGAAAAAATCGGCGTTTCTAAGCTACGTCAAGGCTGAGCTAAATTTAACCAACGTCCGCGTAAAATCTTGCAAGATCGAGGACGGCGAGCCATTTACGGCGCAGCTCATCACAAGCCGAGCGCTAATGAAAACGAAAGATCTTTTACAAATTTGCAACGGATTTTTTGACGCGCAAACTCAAATTTTACTTTACAAAGGAAGCAGCGTACAAAGCGAGTTAGAGGGGCTTAAGGCTCAAATTTGCGGGCGTGGCAACCGAAATTACGTACTTATAAAGGGCGGCGATGTTATTTAAAATTTTGGTTTTTTTGGCGGTTTTAATCGCGATTTATTTGATATTTTTTAAAACCCGCGTCAAAAGAGGCGTAAAAGGCGGCGCAAAAAAAGAGGACAAAGAGGCCGAAAATTTCGTCGAGTGCGCCAAATGCGGCACTTTCGTCGAAGCCAAACAAAGCGTGCTAAGCGGCGGGAAATACGTCTGCAAAGAGTGCATAAAGGAGAAAAAATGAAGATTATCGGACACGAACTCGTGCCTTACGAGCCGTTTATATCTTGTAAAAATTTAGCCCAGCTCGCGCAAAATTCAGACAAAAACGTACTCATTAAATTTAACGGCACACTCATTAAAACCGCCGTGCAAAACGGGCTAAATTTTGGCGTTTATGCCTCAAATTTGACCCAGTTGCTTTTAGCAAATGCATGCGGGGCGAAATTTATCATCGTGCCAAAAAGGCTCGCCAAAGAGGCGGCGGATACGGCGCAGGAGTATCTTTTTGACGCTCAAATTTGCGTGGTCTTGGACGGCGAGAGCGAGCTTGAATGGCTTAGCAAAACGGGCGCGGACGTGGCGATATTTAAGGAGGGAATAAAAAATGGAAATTTTTAAAACGGCGTTTTTGATGGTCGCTTTGATGTTGCTTTTTATCGCTGTTGGCGGCGCGATAGGCGGCACGAGCGGTATGATGGTCGCATTTTTAGTTGCGCTTGGGATGAATTTCTTTTCGTATTTTTTCTCGGACACGCTCGTGCTAAAGCACTACCGAGCCGTACCCGTGGACGAAGCGCACGCGACGGGACTTTATCAGATCGTACGCGGGCTTTGCGCGAAGGCAAATTTGCCGATGCCAAAGATCTACATCATCCCAGAAGCCGTACCAAACGCCTTTGCCACGGGTCGCAACCCGAGCCACGCCGCAGTGGCCGTGACTGAGGGCCTGCTAAATATACTCAACAAAGACGAGATCGAGGGCGTGCTAGCTCACGAGCTAAGCCACGTGCGCCACTACGACATCCTAACTGGCTCTATCGCGGCGGTTTTTGCTGGCGCGATCGCGATACTGGCGAATTTCGCGCAGTTTGGCGCGGCAAACCGTCAAGGCAAGCAAAATCCGCTAATGCTAATCGCACTAGCCGTCATCATGCCGCTAGCAGCCACCGTCATACGCATGGCGATCTCGCGGGTGCGGGAGTTTGAGGCCGATAGGGGCGCAGCGATGATAACGGGCAAGCCCCAGCACCTAGCAGGCGCCCTGCGCAAGCTCGAGGACTACGCGCGCGGACGCGTGATGGCAAACGCCGACGAACAAAGCGCGCATATGTTTATCATCAACCCTTTTAGCGGCGTAAAAAGCGCGCTGAGCTCGCTGTTTCGCACGCACCCAAGCACCCAAGACCGTATCGCCGCGCTAGAGAATTTACGCTCGCAACTAGATGGCGAAAACGGCGTGAAAGAGTATTTTAGAAAATAAATTTGACGGCAAATTTAAGCCCTCGTTTCGCCGTTAAATTTGAGTAAAACGGCTTGGCTTTGGGCGTTAAATTTAACGCCAAATTTAACCCTGCGTCGCGTCAAATTTGACCGTACGCATCAAAGCAAATTTATCAAAAAGGTAAAAATATGAAAATAGCCGTAAACGGCACGAGCGGATTTATCGGCGGCGAACTCTGCCGCTTTTTTAGAGCCCAGGGGTACGAGATAGTAGCTATCCCAAGGGCCGCCTACGCCGACAAAGACGCGCTCAAAAACCTCATCAAAGGCTGCGACGCGGTTATAAATTTAGCCGGCGCTTCTATCGGCGCAAGGTGGAGCGAGGCCTATAAAAAGCGCCTTCGCGCAAGCAGGATAGAAACTACGCGCACGCTGGTTTGCGCTATAAACGAGCTAGAAAACCCGCCATTTTTCATCAGCGCTTCAGCCGTCGGGATATATGAAAACGGGCTTGGTCACGACGAGAGCTCGGTCAAATTTGACCGCGGATTTTTGGGCGAGCTGGCATGCGAGTGGGAGAGCGAGGCCGCTAAGGCACGGACGCAAACGGCGATATTTCGCCTAGGCGTGGTGCTGGGGCGAGGCGGCGCGCTAGCCAAGATGCTGCCGGCATTTAGGCTCGGTCTTGGCGGCAAGATCGCCAGCGGCGAGCAGGCGTTTTGCTGGATTTGCGTAACGGATTTAATGGAAGCGTTTAAATTTGTCTTACAAAACCGTCAAAGCGGCGTTTTTAATCTCGTTTCGCCGACTCCTAGCACAAACGGCGAATTTACTCAAATTTTAGGCGAGGTTTTGGGGCGACCGACGTTTTTTAAAGTACCTAAATTTGCGTTAAATTTGATGCTGGGCGAGGGATCAAGCGTGCTGCTTGAGGGTGTAAAAGTCTATCCCAAAGCATTGATAGAGAGTGGATTTAGCTTTAAATTTAGCGATCTAAAAACCGCACTTGAGGATATTTTGAAGTAAATTGAAATAATTAGCCAAATGCTCCGCTTCGGTTTTTGCAAAATGCGGCTCGCGCCAACACAGCGTAAATTTGACGCCGCTACGAAAATTTAGCCGCATAGAATTTCGTCCGATTTTATCGCAAATCCGAATTCTAAAAACGCCGGCGTAGAGGCATAAAAGCAAATACGGTAGCGCCTTAAAACATAAAATGCTTTGCCCGCTGATATGGCAGGCTATAAATCAGTAAACAAATTTAGCGAACCTGACGCTTAGGCAAAATTAGCACGATCCGCCCAAGAAAAAAGCGATAAATTTTTTGACTGCCAAACGATGTCTCAAATTTACAAAACCGCGAGTCGATATTAGGCAAAATTCGGCGTAAATTTGAATCAGACGGCAAATTTACGTTTTTGAAGATAGCAGACTAGGCTCATAAATTTGAAAAGCTAGCTTTTGCCGCTAGTTCTGCGCGCAGGGTTTGCTACCTGGCGCGCTCAAGCGGACTTACGAGAAGTTTTACTCAAACCGCCTCGAGATGCTAGGCGAGAGCTTAGTCAAAACATCATAACTGATCGTGCCGAAAAAATCCGCCCAAACGCGTGCGTCGTCAAATACACAAATTTTATCGCCCGCGTCTTCGCAGCAAAAGCTATCCATCGACATTTTGCCAAGCAGTCGCTGTCCTCCCGCCGTCTTTAGCTCGCCCTCGCCCGTGTATCGCAGCAGTCCGTCGCCGTAGCCTAGGTCGTAAACGGCGATTTGCATATCCTCGCTCGCGCAAAATTTAGCGCCGTAGCCCGCGCATTGCCCTTTTTTTAGTACTCTACCGCTAACCTTATGCGCCCAGAGCGACGCCACGCGCTTTAGCTCCAAACTCTCGTCAAACTGCGCGTATCCGTAGGCTGCGATACCCACGCGCACGCACTCGTCCGCTAGCTCGCCAAAGCGCTCGGTCGCAGCGGAGTTATGCGAGTGAAAGACCAAACCCTCGCCGCAAATTTCGCGCACTACGGCTTTTACCGCGTCAAAATTTTGCCTCTGTACAAAATAATCGCTACTAAGCTCTTCAGCGCTTCTAAAATGCGTAAATGCTCCGCAAATTTGCAGTCCGTGCGCCAAGGCCGCCTCGCACGCCGCACGCACTTCGCCCACCGCCACGCCGTTTCGGTGCATGAGCGTATCGACGGCGATATGCACGCGCGCGCCTTGTTTAAATTTAGCAATCAGCGAATGGTCATTTACCGCGTAGATAAATCTCTCGCTCTCGCCGCCCGTAGGGATGTGCGAGAGTATGAGAATATGCTCGAAAAAGGGCTCTAGCTCGCGCGCCTCGGCTTCGTTTTTGACCGCGCAAAATTTTATGCCGTAGCTTGCCGCCTCGCGCCCCACAAGCGCCGCTCCGTGTCCATAGGCATTGTCTTTTAGCACCAAAATCACGCGATCTTTGCCGCCGGCTTTGGCGCAAATTTTAGTTAGATTATGTATGTAGGCGGATCTGTTTAAAACGAGTTCAGACATTGAAATTTACGCCAAACGCCTCATAGACGTTAGGAAGCAGCTTCCTAATACTATAATCGTAAGAGTAAAATTTGGCGTAAAGCGCCTTTAGATCAGCCTCTTTAACCGCCGCAAAGTCAAACACGTCCGTGCCCGCAACCTTTGGCACTTGGCGGTCTAGCTCGGCGAAAAACTCGCCCCTAGCCTTTAAAATTTCCTCAATCTGAGCCTTTACTATTTCGCTTTTTTCTTGCATTTACTTCTCCGTTAAGATTTTAAATTTATCTTTATCTAGCCGCACGTAGAGCTCTTTTTGCCCCTTAAATTCGTGACTCGGCGCTGCGTAATCCTCGTCAAAAACCACTCTAAAAAGATTTTGCCCTTTGATGTTTGGATACGGCGTCACGCTAAAATTTGAAGCTTTTATACTCTTTTTTTCGTTTAGCGCAAAAATTCTCTTTTTATTTTCGGCAAATTTGTCTCTCGTTAGCGCGTTTTTGCCGTCTATTTTTACAAATTCGTCCGCGTAAAAGCCGAGGTAAATTTTAGTTTCGTTATCTCGCCACGCCTGCAGCCACTCGTGCAGATGCGCCAGAACGCGCGCTACGTCATCTTTGCTAGCGTCTACCTTCTGGCTTTCGCTGATTATCACTACACCCTCGCTGCCGATCAGTTTGCCAAATTTTACCAGCGCGTCATTGTTAAACGCCACGCAGCCGCGCGTTTTTACTTCGTCCTCGCGCTTGCCTTTCATCGGCAGACCATGTATCCAGATGCCTCCGCCTGTTTTTTGAGCGGCTTTATCGTGAGCGTTCGGATACGATAACGACATCGCAAGCGGCCCATAAAACGGGTCTGGCGGCGTAAATTTGTCCGTGACGTCGTAAACCCCGACTGGCGTTTTTAGGTCGCCTTCTTTAAATTTATCCCCGCTTTTGCCCGTTATCACGCTTTGCGAGAAAATTTGCTCCAGCGCGCCGCCTGCGTACTCGAAGCTTTGCAGTGTCTTTTTTGATTTATTTACTACGATGATTTTGGTCTTAGCCTCGTAGTAGCCGTATCTGACGTCAGCCGTGCCTAGCTTTTCCAGCCAGTATTTAGCTCCCGTCAAATTTGTGTCCGCTAAAGCCTCGGCGACTAAAATTTGAGAAAAAAAAGCATAAAAAATAAGTAAGCCGAGTAGTTTTTTCAAAATTTTCCTAACGTTGAGTATTTTCGTAATAAAAGATCGAATTATATTACATTTTCTCTTAAAAATTTTAAAAAGCTTTTATTTTGTGTTACAATAGCGAATATCAAAATTATACGTAAAGGACGCAAAAAATGAAAAGCAAATTTTTAGCTTTATCGCTAGCAGTCGCCTCTTTGGGCTTTGCAAACGCCGCAGATATCGAGATCGTTGATATCTACGCCAAAGCCACTCCTCCTGGCGCTAAAAATACGGCTCTGTTTTTCGACATCAAAAATAACACAGATAAACCGGTAAAACTAGTCGGCGCTAGCTCTCCGGCGGCAGCTACGGGTGAGATACATACGCATAAAGAAGTAGACGGCATGAAAAAGATGGTGCAAATAGAAAATATCGAGGTGCCTGCGATGGGCGAGGCGAATTTAAAACCGGGCGGTCTGCACGTAATGCTAATGGACATCAAAGCTCCAATCAAAGAGGGCGATAAACTAGATGCTACGCTAGAGTTTGACAACGGACAAAAACTCGAGCTAAAAGACATCGTCGCAAAGTCGGTCGTAGCTAAAAAAGACGGCGAACACGGACACGATCACGGCGCGCACGATCACGGCGGACACCACAAACATTAATGAAAAAATTTCTCATTATTTTAGTCCTTCTAGTCGGCGTTTTGGGTGCTTCGGCGTACCTGTTTTTTAAACCGCAAGCGCAAGAGGACTTTTTGAGCGCAGAGGACGTAGGGGCAAATTTAACCCCGCTTCCTTGCGATATGAACGCCGAGCACTCATGCGGCGTGGAGTTTCGCGGCAAGACGGTCAAATTTAGCCTCTCGCCAAAGCCCGTTTACACTATGCAGCCGACTATCGTGCGCATCGAGGGGCTAGAAGGGTTCAAAAACCCGAGCCTTGAGATCCACGGCGTAAATATGGACATGGGCGTAATCAAGGCTGAAGTCGAAAAACGCGACAACGCCTACGTCTCAAACGTCGTGCTAAGCGCGTGCCTGATAAACATCATGAGGTACCGTTTCGAGGTGCTGGAAAACGGTAAAAAAAGCGGACTTTATATAGATTTCGACTTGCATCAATAGACGTAAATTTCACTAGAAAGGGTGGATGATGAAAAAGCTTCTTATCGTACTTATACTGATTTTAATGGTTCTTGGCGTAGGTTATCTCGCATTCTACTCAAACAAATACGCCCCTAACGGTCAAAGCGCAAATGTTGCCGAGGGTCTAAAAAATTACGATTTTACCGGCAAGGGCGCAAACGGCGCGGTGAGTCTAAAGAGCTTTGAGGGTAAAAATAAGATCATATACTTTGGCTACACCTCGTGTCCGGACGTCTGCCCCGCGACTTTAGGTATCTTAAGCGGCGTGTTAAACGAGCTTAAAAGAGACGATATCGTCGTGATTTTCGTCACTCTCGACCCGGAGCGCGACGAGCCAAAAAATGTGGATGAATACGCAAAATACTTTTACCCGAACTCATACGGCATCGTAGTAAACGACCTACCGGGGGTTGCCAAAAACTACGGCGTAAAATACCAAAAAGTCCTACTGGAAAAGTCTGCCATGGAGTACTCCGTCGCACACAGCTCCTCGCTCTACGTACTAGATAAAAACGATAAATTCGTCGCCGAGATCTCCAATCTAACGGCGCAAAATATCAAGAAAACGTTGGAAAATTTAGAGAAATAACGGCTCGCGATTTTATAAATCCCGTGTTACGTTATAACTCAGATTCATTTTCATATATCAAATTATTACGAAAATTGATTTAAGTCAATATTTTTTTAAGCTCGCCCGCTGTATAGTTTCATCAAATTTCAAAGAAGGAACGATTTGAACCCACGCACGCTAGCGAGCGTTTTTTATCTACTATTTTTAATCTCGGCAAGCTACGGTTTTGAGCCTAGCGCCGACGTAAAAAGCTATGCCTTTAGCGAACTTAACGGCGGAAAAATAGCCCTATACGACGCGGCAAATGAGCTAAAAATCATCGATGCGGCAAATCTGCGACCAAGCGCGCAAACAACCTTGGCCGCATACGAGATAACCTCGCTTGCTTTTGACGCGGACGAGCTATACGCCGGACTTTCTAGCGGAATAATCGTTAAATTTAGCAAGGATTTAAACTCCAGGGAAGTGGCGCTGGACGTCTCAAGCTTCGGTCTTGATACGCGCATAACGCATCTAAGCATAACAGGCGGTAAATTTTACGCCGTGGCGGGAGAAAATATATTCCTCATCTACGACCCGTCCGTCAAAAAGATTTCCACCGCGCGCCTTAGCGGCGTATATCGCGTAGCAACCTGCAAAATCATAAATGACGTCGCCGTAATAACCGGCTGGGATAGGTCGGTTTTTAGGTTAAATTTGACCTCGATGGAGGTAAAAAATCAAGGCAAACTAGACGCAGTAGCCTTAAGCGCGGCGCAAACGGGCCAAGATATGCTTTTGGGACTAGCTAGCGGAGAGATAGCAAGCGTAAAATTTAAAGACGAGGAAAATTTAGCCCCTAGCGAGCGTATAGACCCAAAAACAGCGCAAATAGGCGCGGTAAATTCGCTAAACAAAAAGCCGTTAAACGCGGCTAAGGGCAAAGCCGCTCAGGACGGCTTTGAAGCAAATGCGGCGGATAAGACGGACGTAAATTTAAGCCAAAACGCGGTTTTGCCGCAAGCTTGCAGCGATAAGCTCGGGGCGAATTTAGCAGATAAAACCGCAAAAAACGAAGCGGACGTAAATCTATCGCGCAAAAAAACGAGCGTAAATTCTTTAGATACGAAACCATCGGCAGATACGCGCGAGATCGCCCCACAAGGCCTAAACGCAAAAATTTATAAAATCTCGAATCTACGGATAAAAAGCCTGCTATCCGTGCGGGATAAAATTTATATCGGCCTTGATAACGGCGAGATTTGGCGCGCAAGCGCAAATTTTTCGGATATAGAAAAGCTTGGGAAAAATTCGGATGCGATAATAAGCGTTTTTAATAATAATGAGGATATAATAACCGTAAGCATAAACGGCGAAATTAAAATTTATAAATAAAATCTTAAGAAAGGAGATTTTTAATGAACAAAATTTTTAGTTCAGGCATCGTTGCGGCGGCGTGTATGGCGTTTGCAGTTAGCAGCGCGTGCGCGGCAGATAGCGACTTGCAAGCTATCATGAAAGCGCGCGGGCTAACGGAAAAAGACGTCCTAGCGGCTGCTAAAACGTATCAGCCAAGCGGCAAGAAGGACGACTATATCGTCTTTTCCTCGGGAGGCCAAAGCGGACAGGTGATGGTTTATGGCGTACCTTCGATGAGGATTTACAAATTTATCGGCGTCTTTACGCCCGAGCCTTGGCAGGGATACGGCTTTGACGAGGAGTCTAAGGCTATCCTAAAAAGCGGCGCGATTAGGGGCAAGGAGCTTTCGTGGGGCGATACTCACCACCCTGCTCTAACAGAGAAAAACGGCGAATACGTCGGCGATTATCTTTTCATCAACGACAAGGCCAACCCTCGCATCGCGGTGATAAATTTGCACGATTTTGAAACTACGCAAATCGTCGTTAATCCAATCGTAAAAAGCGAACACGGCGGTAGCTTCATCACTCCAAATAGCGAATACGTCATCGAAGCGGCGCAGTACGCGGCTCCGCTAGATAACGGCTACCACTCGATAGACGAGTACGAAAGCGCGTACCGCGGCGCGGTAACGTTTTGGAAATTCGACTATCCAAAAGGTAAGATAGACGAGAAAGCTTCCTTCTCGCTTGAGCTTCCTCCGTATTGGCAGGATCTAAGCGACGCGGGTAAGGGCGAGAGCTTTGGCTGGGCGTTTTCTAACTCGATAAACTCAGAGATGTACACCGGAGGTATCGAAAAAGGCTTGCCTCCGTTTGAAGCGGGCGCTAGTAGAAACGATACGGACTATTTGCACGTTTATAACTGGCAAATTTTAGAAAAACTAGCTCAAGACAAGAAAAACTACAGAGAGATAAACGGCCACAGAGTAGTTACGATAGAGGCTGCCGTTAAAGCCGGCGCGCTATTTTTGATCCCAGAGCCAAAGAGCCCGCACGGCGTAGACGTTAGCCCTGACGGCCGATATATCGTCATCGGCGGTAAGCTAGATACGCACGCTACGGTTTTTGACTTTAGAAAGATCAAAAATTTAATCGATAAAAAAGAATTTGCCGGCACCGATCCTTACGGCATACCGATTCTTGATTTGCAAAAGACCCTACACGGACAAGTAGAGCTTGGCCTTGGACCTCTACACACGGCGTTCGACGCGCAAGACGGCGTACTTTATACCTCGCTTTACGTCGATAGCCAGATCGTAAAATGGGACTATAAAAATTTAAAAGTCCTAGATAGAATCAACGTCCACTACAACATCGGACACCTAGACGCGATGGAGGGAAAATCGGCCAAACCTAAGGGCAAATACGTAATCGCTCTTGACAAGCTATCAATCGACCGCTTTAATCCGGTAGGCCCTCTTCATCCGCAAAACCACCAGCTAATCGACACTACGGGCGCAAAGATGGAGCTTTTATACGATATGCCGATACCTCTTGGCGAGCCTCACGACGTTATATCTATAGAGGCTAGCAAGCTAAAACCGGCTACCACCTACGCCATGGGAACAAACTCTCGCACCGGTAAAGAAAGTCCGTTCGCAACTCTTGCGGGACAAGAAAGAGTCGAGCGCAACGGCAAAAACGTAACCGTCTACGCTACGATGATCAGAAGCCACATCAATCCTGAGCATATCGAGGTAAATAAAGGCGACAACGTAACCATCCACCTAACAAACCTAGAGCGCGCCCAGGACGAGACTCACGGCTTTACGGTCGATCTTTACAACATCCACGCCTCTTTAGAGCCGGGTAAAACCGCAACCGTAAATTTCGTAGCGGACGAAGAGGGCGTATTCCCTTACTACTGCACCGAGTTTTGCTCCGCATTGCACCTTGAGATGATGGGCTATTTGCTAGTTAAAGATCCGAACAAAAAATACGAATCGGCAAAAGCAAATAGGCTAAAAACCCTAAGTCCCGAAGCCCTAAAAGCCGAATACGATAAAGTAATCGCTACTAATAAAGCTACCGACGAAGTTATCCAAAGCGTAGTGGCTTACTTAAAAGAAAAGCATTACGAAAAATATCCTAAGGTAAAAGAGCTGGTTACCGACGCACTGGATCAATACGGAAAAATCCCCGAGGCTAAAGCAAAAGCCGACGAAGCCTATAAAAAAGGCGACGTAAACGGCGCGATACTTTGGGAGTACCAAGTGTGGCAGTATATGGTTAAAACCGCAGACGTCGGCCTAAGAGCTAAAAATAATCTCGCTAAAGAGATCGCTACGCCTATGAGTCCGGCTGCGGCTAAAGGCGAGGCCGCATATCTAAAAGGCGGCTGCAACGCTTGCCACGTCATCGGTCAAGTTAGCTCGGGTCCGGATCTAACGGGCGTTCTTTTACGCCACGAAAACGGCGAGAAGTGGGTATTTGACTTCGTCAAAGATCCGTCTAAATTTTACGGCGACGAGTATATCAAGTCTATGATCGATTACTTTAATCTAAGAATGCCTAATCAGCACATGAGCGATCAAGAGGTCAAAGATATCATCGAATACCTAAAATGGATCGACGAAAACGCGGGAATGTAGTCTAAATTTGAGCTTAGCGGCTCGAATTTAACCGCTAAATTTAAGGCTCGGAGCGCGTAATCCGAGCCTTTTTCGTTAAATTTAAAAAGCCTTTTGCGAAAAATTTTTTAAATTTAATAAAGGAGAAACGATGAAGAAGTATCAAATTTACACTATTATCGCGTTAGTCTTGATGACCGTTTGTTTTACGATCCCGGTTCTTGGATGGTTCGGCGCGAAGGCTAAAATCGCCGCAGGCGAGCCGCTTGCCGGATATTCGTATAAAATTTACGACCTTTACACCTCGTTTCAGTACAAAAATCACTTGATGCCAGACGACGTAAAAGCCAGCCTGCAAAAAGCGATCGAGCAAAAAGCCGAGATCGGCACGCCGTCTTTTCCTATCTGGTACGTTGCGCTTGAAGCGCCAAACTATCCAAAAGACGCCTTTCCGGACGGCATTCCCGTTTATTTTCACGTTGACGGATACGGCGGCGACGTGCACGAGATGAACACCATAAACCACTACATCGGCATGTATCCGATGGAACACGGCGGCAACGTCGAGCGCGCGATTGCGCCTTATTATCTGCTTATTTCCACGCTTTGCATGCTAGCCTTTTTATACTATGACGGCAAATTTAACTCCCTGCTTATGGCGCTTCCCGCTATCGCTCCGCTGCTTTTTATGGGCGCGTTTGCGGGCTGGCTTTACTGGTACGGGCACAATATGCAAGAGTGGGGCGCGTTTAAGATAAAACCGTTTATGCCGACCGTGCTTGGCGACGGTAAGGTCGCGCAGTTTACGACGCACTCGTATCCTAGTATAGGATTTTGGGTGATGATGGCTATGAGCGCGCTTTGTATCCTAGCCGTATTTTCAAAGAAAAAAGAGCTAAAAGAAGCCAAATGAAATTTAAGCTTTTGCTCTTTTGCGCGCTAAATTTGACGGCCTTCGCCGGTCCGCTGCAAGACGCTATAAACGCCGCCGAACCGGGCGACACGCTGCGCCTAAACGACGGACTTTACGAGGAAAATATAATCGTCGATAAGCCGCTAACGATAATAGGCAAAGGCGAGAACGCCGTGATACGAGGCGACCGCAAATCAAGCGTGATAAAAGTAACGGCAAAAAACGTAAAGCTCGTAAATTTAAACATCGAGGGCAGCGGCACGAGTCAGATGAACCTAGATGCAGGCATAAGCTGCTCTAAGGGCAATAATATTTTAGTCGAGAAAAACCGCTTTAAAGACGTGCTTTTCGGTATCGAGCTATCAGAGTGCAACCAAGCCGTCATCAGGGATAACAACATCACCTCAAAAGAGGGCTTTGACGTGCCTAGACGCGGAGACGCCGTGCGCGCGTGGTATTCGCACGAAAACTTAATCGAGCGAAACTACGTCTATAACAGCCGCGATATCGTGGCGTGGTTTTCCAGCAACAATATAATCCGCAAGAACTACGGGCAAAACAACCGCTATGCCGTGCATACGATGTACTCGGCGGACAACCTCATCGAGGATAACGAATTTAGCGGAGGCGCGGTAGGGATGTATTTTATGTTTTCTACGAATTCTCTCGTGCGCCGAAACGTGATAATCAACTCAAACGGAGCCTTTGGCGTGGGTATCGCGCTAAAAGATACCTCGGGCTTTACCGTGAGCGAAAATACCTTTTTGTATAACTCGCGCGGCATCTACTCGGATCGCTCGCCGTTAAATCCCGGCACCGTAAATTTGATCGAAAACAATCAAATTTTATACAACGTCATCGGGCTGCAAATGCACGCGACGCAGGAAAAAAGCGTGTTTAAGGGTAATGATTTTATCGGCAACATGGAAACGGCTATCAACGACACGCCCGGCTCAAAGATCGAGCTAAACGAGTGGAGCGGTAATTATTTCGACGAATACGAAGGCCTGGATCTAAACCGCGACGGCATCGGCGACACGCCGTACTCGCACTTCGTTTACGCCGATAAGCTTTGGCAGTACTATCCGACTCTGCGCTTTTTCTACGGTTCGACCGTGATTAGCGGGCTAAATTTTCTAGCTAAGCTTGCGCCCTTTTCCGAGCCGCTTAAGCTTTTAGAGGACGGCTCTCCTAAAATGCGCCCCAATAACGCTCAAAAGGCAACGCTATGAATAGACGAAATTTTATCGCCCTAACGGCAGGCGCGGCGGCCGCAGGCTACGGCATCGGATATTTTTTACCCAAAATGCACGCGGACGAGCTTTTTTTAAGGCCTCCCGGAGCGGTTAAAAATTTCGAATCGCTCTGCATAAAATGCGGCCAATGCGTACAGGTCTGTCCGTATCACAGCATCGAGCTACTAGATATAACGCAGGGCTACTCAAACGGCACGTCCTATATCGACGCGCACGAGCGAGGCTGCTATCTGTGCGACCTTTTTCCTTGCGTTTTGGCCTGTCCCAGCGGCGCGCTAGATCACGCTACGACGCAGATCAGCGACGTAAAGATGGGCGTGGGCGTGCTGCGAGGACGCGAAGCCTGTCTAGCGTACAAAAACGAAAACGTAAATTTAAGCGGCGTTACGAAAATGCTTGAGCGTAAAATTTACAACGACCGCGAGCAAGCCGTAAAAGACGCGGTCCAAAATAGCGTGGATAAGCCCTGCGATCTGTGCGTTAGCCTCTGCCCGGTCGGAGACGCCGCCATATCGATGGCTAAAAGCGACGGGCGAAATTTGCCAGAATTTAAACGAAGCTGCGTCGGATGCGGAGCGTGTGCCGAGGTTTGCCCCGTACAAATCATCGATATAGCGCCAAACCGCAGCTATGACGAAATTTACAAAGGATAAAAATGAGAAATAAAATTTTAGGCTGTCTCGCGGCTCTCGCCGCCGCCGCGCTGATAACGGGCTGCGAGAGCAAGGATGATAAAAAAAGCATGGCGCAAGCGGCAAAAACGCAAGCGACGCCCGCCGCCGCGGGCATGATAGAGACGCAAAAAGCGGACGCTAACGCAACCGCGCAAAAAGACTACGATCAGTTTATGAGCTACGATATAAACGGTAAAAAGAGAGTCAAATTCGGTCTAGATGACGAAGAGAGCGAGACTAGCCGCTCAGTCGGCGCGCTAGCGATGGTGCGAAACCCGCTGCAAAGCATAAATTTAAAACTCGTAAAAGGGCGCCTTAGCAAGGACTTTATCGTAAAATGCTCCGCCTGCCACGACGACTACGCCAACGGCATCATCGGCCCGTCGCTGCTAAATAAAACCTCGGATCAAATTTACGACATGATATTTGCGTATAAAAACAAGCAAAAGGCAAATCCGCTGATGAAAGATCTAGTCCAAACCCTAGACGAGGCGCAAATCCGCGCTCTAGCAAACGAAATCAGCGAATTTAACGAGCAGTTTAGAAAAAAATAGGAGGCTAAAATGGGAAAGAAAATAGCGATAATCTTTGGAGCTTTGGTCTTGGTTCTTATGATTTTTATGCTGACTAGCCAGCCCTCAGCGCCCATAAAAGATGCCAGCAGACCCGAAATAAAACCTCAAGACTTCGCTCCTAAGCAAGAGCGAAACGAGGAGCTAAATCTGCAAGACGCCGAGGAAATAAAAAAGATAAAACAGCTACAAAACAGCGTCGCAAATCAGCCCAGCGAGGGCGTTAGCAAACGATACCTCACATCCTGCGCGCCTTGCCACGGAGCAAACGGCAAGGGCGTGATGGCGCCTAAAATTTCGGGCAAAAGCAAGGACGAAATTTTAGCTAGGCTAAAAGACTACAAAGAAAATAAAGTACCAAACAGCCTAATGAAAGGACTTTTAAACAACGTATCAGACGAGGATTTAGGCTTGTTAGCTGATGAAATTTCAAAATTTAAAGAGTAGCGGATGGATAAATATAGCACGCGTTGCACGGTCTCAAAGGTCGATTTTTTCGATACGCTGACGATAAAAAACGGCGAGGGCAAAAAAAGCCTCAGCTGGCGAGGACGCCGCCTCGTCGTGATCGCGCTGGTGCATATTTTGTTCGTGCTTTCTTACCGCGCGGATATTCAAATTTTAGAAGGCGACATCAGCGGATCAAGGATTTTAGGCTTTCATTTGACCGACGCTTTTATGAGCTTTCAGGTATTTGCCGCGACGCACGAGTTTCCGATAAATTTGATCATCGGCACGGCTACGATTTTGCTTTTTTACGCACTCGTGGGCGGTCGAGCGTTTTGCGGCTGGGTGTGTCCTTATACCTTTTTAGGCGAGATCGGCGAGAAAATACACGAAAATTTAGCCGCCAAAAAAATCATCAAACGCCGCGAATTCGATCCCAAATGGCGCTACGTCTTTACCGCGCTTTTTATCGCGATGAGTTTTGCCAGCTCGCAGCTCGTGTTTGAGATATTTAGCGTGACGGGCATAGTGTCTAGATTCGTTATTTACGGCTATTTTCACGCGATTTGGTTTGCCCTTTTCGTGCTTTTAGTCGAGATTTTCTACTCCCGCAGAGGCTGGTGCCGCTACGTCTGCCCCATCGGCGCGACGTACTCGCTGCTAACCCGCACCAACGCCGTTAAAGTTAGCTGGAACAAAGATCGCTGCGACCACTGTTTAGTCTGTATCGATACCTGCCTCGTGCCGCACGTACTTGAAATCACGAAGAAAAACGCTAAAACGGGCGACGACGAAAATAAAAAAGAATTTCGTCTCGTGGGTGGCGACTGCACGCTTTGCGGGCGCTGTATCGACGTGTGTCACCACGACGCGCTGAAATTCGACAACGGCTTTAAAAAGCTCATCTAAAAGGATAAATTTGATAATCTTAAAATACATCACCAAGGCTTTTGGCTCGCAAAAGATACTGCAAAACGTAAATTTAAACATAAAAAAGGGGCAAAAAACGGTCGTGCTCGGGCAAAACGGCGCCGGCAAAAGCTCGCTGATGCGCATAATCCTGGGCGAATTTAAGCCAAACAGCGGCGAGGTGCGAGTAAACGGCTTTGATCCTTTTACCGCGCGCAAAGAAGCCCTTAGCGTGATATCTTTCGTCCCGCAAACGCCGCCGCCGCTTAAATTTAACCTAAAAGAGCTTTGCGAGTTCGTCTGCAAAAGTTCAAACGTCGCTCAAGAAAATATAGAAAAATTTTGCGAGAAAATGGAGCTTGATCTAAAAGGAAATTTTCACAAGCCCTTTTACAAACTCTCAGGCGGTATGAAGCAAAAAATGCTAATCGCAATCGCCTTTGCTAAAAACACCGAGGCTATGATGTTTGACGAACCGACGGCAAATTTAGACCCAAAAGCCAGGCGAAATTTTATGGATCTACTAGGTGAGTTTGCGCGCGAAAAGACGCTGGTTTTCATCTCGCACAGGCTTGATGAGGTGCAGGGCATATCAAACCGCTACGTCGAGATGGACCTGGGGCAGATCATAAAAGACGAGCCGATCTATCAAGGAGGCGCGCATGCGTAACTTGCTACTCATCGCCAAACTAGACGTAGCCGAGTCGCTACGCTCGCGCTGGTTTCTCATCTATATGCTAGTTTTTATGGGGCTTATCGTTACTTTTATTTTTAGCGGCGTGACGGACTCGCGGGTGCTGGGCTTTAGCGGGCTTACGCGGCTTTTGCTGCTTTTTATCCAAATTTGCATCGTTATCGTGCCCATTTTTATCCTCATCTCAACCGTACGCAGTATCAGCGCCGACCGCGATACGAACCTGCTTGAGTATATGCTTAGCTTTCCCGTTAGCCTGGGCGAATACTATTTCGGCAAGGCTTTGGGGCGTATTTTCGTTATTTTCGTGCCGCTTTTGCTCTCTTTCGTTTTAGCCGTAGTTGCCGGGCTAGTTAAAAAAATCGAAATCCCGTGGAATATCCTAACCCTCTATACCGCCCTACTTTTCGCGCTTAGCTTCGTATTTTTATCGTTTGGATTTCTCATCTCATCAATGATCAAAAATCAAGAAATGGGTCAAGGCGTCGCGTTTTTACTCTGGCTTATCTTGCTGGCGTTTTTAGATCTCGCGCTGATGGGCTTTTTGATGAAGAGTAACGTGCGAGAGGATATCATCTTTTTTATCGCGCTCATTAACCCGATCGAGGTCTTTAGGATCGCGGCGATTAGCCTATTTGATCCAAATTTAGCCGTTATCGGAGTGGCGTCAAATTTCGTGCTAAACAACTTTAGCGCGTTTGGATTTGTTATTTACTCGATTTTTTATCCGCTGATTTTGGGCGCGATTATGCTTATCGGGGGATATTTTATCTTTAGCAGCAGGGATTTGGTGTAAATTTAGCTAGTCTGTGGTAGCCGAATTTGGCGTTTAGGCAGGCTAGCTAGTCGTTTTATCAAGCAAATTTGACCACCGGTACGGCTAAAGCACGATGAAACGACGTTATTTTTACGCTATCCATAACCGCTAAAACCCAAATTTTATCATCGTTATGAGG
>CAUQMF010000004.1:0-45611 GCA_963518965.1 uncultured Campylobacter sp. | reverse complement strand
AAATGAATCGAAGCGATAAAAACCGCCTCAAACACTTTAATTTTCTCGTCAAATTCAACTTACATCTTAGAGTTGCTTTCCAAAATTTAACGTCAAATTTGACATCGTCGTTTTTAAATTTAGCTTTGGCAAATTCGGGTAAATTTGCAAGTCGAGCTAAATTTGGGAAGCTTTTTAAATTTGAGCTTCCGTTTTAAATTTTATAAATTTGACGGCGAAAATTTTTCGTAAATTTTATAAACTACAAAAAGATGCCCAGTCAAATTTCATTTCAAAGTAATCTAAAACGCTACCCCGTAGCGTTTTAGACAATTACCACACAGAGCAGAGGATTTCGCCGCCTACGCCGGCTTTATGGGCGTCTTCGTTACTCAAAACGCCTTTGCTGGTGCTTACGATGATCGTTCCGTAGCCGTTTTTAAATCTCTTGATCTCGTCTTTTCCCTTATAAACGCGGCGGCCTGGGCTTGATACGCGCTTAAGCTCGTTAATCACGCTTCTGCCGTGCTCGTCGTATTTTAAAACTACGTTTATAAATTTCTTTTTATCTTCTTCTACGACGTTGTAGCTCTCGATATAGCCTTTAGCCGCAAGGATAGATAAAGTAGCCTCGACGACGTTTGAATGAAGAAGCTTCGTAGTCTCGAGTCTTCTCATTGCGGCGTTTCTAATGCGAGTTAGTCCGTCTGAAATTAAGTCGTTTAACATTTCTCTTCCTTACCAGCTTGCTTTTTTTAGACCTGGGATTAGTCCCTCGTTAGCCATTTTTCTTAGGCATACGCGGCAAATTCCAAAATCTTTATAAACCGAATGCGGACGACCGCAAATTTGGCATCTCGTATAGCCGCGAACCGTAAATTTAGGCTTTCTGGCAGCCTTTGCTATCATTGATTTTTTCGCCATATTACTTTCCTTTCGCAAACGGCAAACCAAATAGCTCAAGCAATTTGAATGCCTCTTTGTCGCTGTTTGTCGTCGTGACTATAACTATATTCATACCGTGAGTGCGTAAAATCTTATCGTACTCGACCTCCGGGAACATTAGCTGTTCGTCAAGGCCGAAGTTGTAGTTTCCGCGTCCGTCAAAGCCGTCTTTTGGAAGACCTCTAAAGTCCTTAACTCTCGGTAGCGCGATAGAGATTAGTTTGTCTAAAAACGCAAACATATTCTCTTTTCTAAGCGTTACTTTTACGCCGACGGGAAATCCCTCGCGCACTTTAAAGCCAGCGACCGATTTTTTAGCATCGGTAACTACGGCTTTTTGTCCTGCGATTAGTGAAATAGTATCGGCGATGTTTTGAAGTTGCTTTTGATCTTTAGCCGATTCGCCAGCACCTACGCTTATCACGATCTTTTCGATCGCAGGAATTAGCATAGGATTTTTGATGTCGAATTCTTTAGCCAAAGCAGGCTTTACGACCTCGTTATATTTAGCTTTTAATCTATTCATTTTTAGCCCTCAACTTTTGCAACGTTTGAGATATCAATAGGCATCTCTTTATTGATAAAGCCGCCGTTTGGGGTCTTTTCGCTAGGTTTTATAGCTTTTTTAGCTACCTTGCAGCCCTCGACGATGACTTGTCCTTTTTTGGCTAGGACGGATAAAATTTTACCTGTTTTACCTTTGTCGTCGCCTGCGATGATCTTAACGGTATCGCCTTTTTTTACTTTAAATTTAACGTTAGCCATTATAAAACCTCCGGAGCAAGCGAAACGATTTTCATAAAGTTAGCATATCTAACCTCACGGCCGACCGGTCCAAAGATACGAGTACCGATAGGCTCGCGTTTGTTATCTAGGATGACGGCTGCGTTTTCGTCGAAGCGGATTAGCGAGCCGTTGTCTCTTTGAACCTCTTTTTTAGTTCTAACGACGACCGCTTTTACCACTTGACCTTTTTTGATCTTACCGTTTGGAAGCGCCTTTTTGACCGAGCAGATGATAACGTCGCCAAGCGTCGCGTATCTTCTCTTGCTGCCTCCCAAAACTTTAATACACATTAGCTCTTTCGCACCGCTATTATCGGCGACCGTAAGCCTCGTAAAAGATTGTATCATTACTCAACCCCCGTCGCTAAAATAGTCTTTAAGCGGAAAGATTTTCTCGCGCTTAGCGGTCTGCATTCGATAGCTACGACCGTATCGCCCGCTTTAGTTTCGTTCTTTTCGTCGTGAATCATATATTTTTTAAAGCGTTTTACGAATTTGTGGTATCTTGGGTGCATAACGCGTCTCTCAACCAAAATCGTAGCCGTCTTATCACCGGCCTTTTGTAAAACGACACCTTGAATTTCTCTTTTTAATGCCATTTCTCACCCCTTACTTTGAAGCGCTAATTGCAGTGTTGATTTGCGCTATTTCCTTGCGGACGGCGCTAATCTCGTTAGGGTTGCTTAGCTGCATAGTTTTTAGCTTTTGTCTTAACGTAAATAAAAGCACCTTTTTCTCTTTCAATAACGCGTTAAGTTCTGCAACGCTTTTGTCTTTAATATCAGTATATTTCATTTTCACTCTCTCGCGTTACGATTTTAGTCTTAAACGGAAGTTTGTGGATGGCTAGAGTTAGAGCTTCGCGCGCTAGTTCCTCATCTACGCCCGCCATTTCGACTATTATACGACCTGGTTTTATGTTCATAACCCACTCTTCGACTCCGGCTTTACCTTTACCCATACGAGTTTGTAGAGGTTTTTTGGTTAGCGGTTTATCTGGGAAAACTCTGATCCAAGTTTTAGCCTGGCGTTTTACGTGGCGGGTTAGAGCCACACGAGCCGCTTCGATCTGGCGCGAATTTACGCGGCCCGCTTCTACGGCTTTTATTCCGATCTCGCCCATAGCAAGATCAGCGCCGCGAGTAGCTTTACCGCGGTTTCTGCCTTTCATCTGTTTGCGAAATTTAGTTCGTTTTGGCATCAACATGATTATTTACCTCTTCTTGCTCTGCGCGGTTTTTTATCGGCTTTTTCTTCTTCGTTCTTTTCAGGTTGAACGCCTTTTTGAAGAACCTCGCCTTTAAATATCCACACTTTTATACCTATGTTTCCATAAGTCGTATGCGCTTCAGCAACGCCGTAATCGATCTTAGCTCTTAGAGTATGAAGCGGAACACGACCCTCTAAGTACCACTCTGTTCTAGCGATTTCCGCACCGCCAAGACGTCCAGCAACTGAAATTTTGATACCTTTAGCGCCTGATTTTTGAGCGCCTTGGATAACTTTTTTCATCGCACGTCTAAATGCAACGCGTTTTTCAAGCTGCATAGCTACGTTTTCGGCAGCTAGCTGAGCCGAAGCTTGAGCTTTTCTTTCTTCTTTAATATTTACGTTTACTTCTTTGTTGATCAGCTTTTGGATATCCTCTTTAAGCTTCTCTACGTCAGAGCCCTTTTTGCCGATAATAATACCAGGGCGAGCTGCTACGACGGTTACGCGAATTTTTTTAGCCGTTCTCTCGATCAAAATTTGAGAAACGCCCGCGTAGTAAAGTTTCTTTTTCAAGAAAGTGCGAATTTTGTAGTCTTCGCCGATATTTTCAGCCAAAGTTCCTTTAGCAGGAAACCATCTTGACTCCCAGTTGCGGTTTATTCCTAGTCTTAGACCTATCGGATTTACTTTCTGACCCATATTACGCTTCCTTCTTTTCAGGTTTAGATACTTCTACTAAGATATGAGAAGTCGGTTTGCGGATTCTGCTTGCGCTTCCTCTCGCTCGCGGTCTAAATCTTTTTAATACTGGGCCCGCATCCACGCGGCAGCTTTTTACGATAACCTCTTCAGGCTCGAATCCGCCGTTAGCTACCGCAGAGCTGATAGCCGTAGCGATAAATTTGGCGCCGCGGTTTGGCATAAAGCTAAGGCTGGCTAGCGCAAATTCTGCGTTCATGCCTTGCACTTCTCTTGCGATTAGTCTGGCTTTAGTCGGAGATAATCTTACGAATTTAATAACTGATTTGCTCATCTTATCCCCTTACTTACCGATTTTCTTTTGCACTGAGCCTTTGTGACCCTTAAATGTGCGCGTAGGAGCAAATTCGCCTAGTTTATATCCGATGTGGTTTTCAGTAACGTATACTGGAATGAAGCTCTTGCCGTTATGAACGTTAAACGTTAGGCCTATCATTTCAGGCACTATCGTGCTACGTCTAGACCATGTTTTTATCGGCTTGTTGTCGTTAGCTTTTTTAGCGGCAACGACTTTTTTCATTACATGCTCATCGACAAAAGGTCCTTTTTTGAGTGATCTTGCCATCTCTATTTACCTTTCCTTCTTGAAATTATAAGCTTATCGCTAGCCTTCTTGCGGCGAGTCTTAGCACCTTTGGTCGGTTTACCCCATGGAGTAACAGGATGACGGCCTGAGTTTTTCTTGCCCTCACCACCGCCGTGCGGGTGATCTACAGGGTTCATCGCAGAACCGCGAGTTTGAGGACGGATACCTCTATGGCGATTACGTCCGGCTTTACCGATAGTTACGTTCGCCCAATCTTCGTTACCTACTACGCCGATACTAGCCATGCACTCTGCAAGTACTTGTCTCATCTCGCCGCTTGGCAAGCGAAGCATTACGTATTTTTCCTCTTTACCCATTAGCTGAGCATAACCGCCAGCTGAACGAGCCATCTGAGCACCCTTGCCCGGTTTTAGCTCCACGTTGTGTACGATGGTACCAACCGGGATGTTTCTTAGTTTCATCGCATTGCCGGGTTTTATGTCTAGGCCCGCCTCGGCTGCTGCTACGACATCGCCGACGTTTAGTCCGTTTGGTCTGATGATATAGCGTTTCTCACCGTCTTTATAAGCGATAAGCGCGATGCGGCAGTTTCTGTTCGGATCGTACTCAATAGCTTCGACCTTGCCTTCGATACCGAATTTGCGGCGTTTAAAGTCGATGATTCTATAAAGTTTCTTCGCTCCGCCTTCTTTATGTCTAGAAGTTATTCTTCCGTTATTATTTCTACCGCCGCTTACAGGGATTTTTACAAGCAAGCTTCTCACGCTAGGTTTAGCAGTGATATCTTCGCTTGATAAGCCCGTCATAAATCTGCGGCTAGGTGTATAAGGTTTATAGGTTTTTATCGCCATCTTACGCCTCCGTGTTTTCTAGGCTTGAGCCTTCAGGCAACTGAACGTAAAATTTCTTTATCTCGCTTCGTTGTCCTTCTCTTCCTTTGAAACGCTTAACTTTTCCGTTGATTCTAAGCGAATTTACGCGAAGCGGCGTTACTCCAAAATACTCTTTCAAAATTTCTTTCAGCCTGTTTTTAGTCATCTTAGGCGAAGTTTGTATAACGACCACGCCTTGCTCTTGAAGACCGAGAGTTTTTTCCGTATATAAAATCGTTTTGATATCAGTTATATCTGCCATTTCAGCCCTCTTTTATTATAGTTTCAAGTGCGGCCTTCTCGATAACGACGGCACCGTAAGTCGCCACTAAGTAAGCGTTTATCTCGCTCGCATCGATTAGATAGCAGTTTGATAGATTTCTAAACGCCAATAGCGTGTTGTCGTCAAGCAGATCTTTTACGACCAAAGCGTCTCTCAAATTTAACGCGCTGATTATTTTAGCCGCGTCTTTAGTCTTGCCGCTTGCGATCTCTATGCTATCTACTGCGAAAATTTTACCCGCGTTAGCTTTTTCGTTTAGCGCGAACTCAAGCGCCAATCTTTTTTGCTTTTTGTTGACCTTTTGGAAATAGTTTCGCTCGTTGCTCGGACCAAACGCCACTGCGCCGCCTACCCAGACGTTAGTTCTGGTTGAGCCCGCTCTAGCGCCGCCGCGACCTTTTTGTCTCCACGGTTTTTTACCGCCGCCACTTACGAAAGCTCTGGTTTTGGTGTGAGCCGAATTTGAACGCATACCGGACAAATAAGACTTAACGTAAAGATATAGGTTGTGCGGGTTAATCTCAGCGTAATTAGCCGGTAGATCAAGCTCGCTAGCTTTTTCAAATTTTTCGTTTAATACGCAAACTTTACTCATTTTACTATCCTTATTCTGCCCATTGCGCCGTTATAGCCAGCGACGCTGCCTTTTAAAACCAAAATTCCGTTTTCGGCGTCAAAGCTCACGATCTCGTTTTTAACGGTAACTTTTTCGTTTCCGGTATGTCCGGCCATCTTCATACCAGGCTGAACGCGTCCCGGCCACTCGCGGTTACCGATAGAGCCGTGTCTTTTGTGGAAGCGAGAACCGTGGCTTTTCGGACCGCCCGCAAACCCGTGTCTTTTTACGACGCCTTGATAGCCTTTACCTTTTGAGCTGAAGCTAACTTTTAAAATTTTAGCCGAGCTAAGCGGACTAAAATCAAGATCGCCCGCCTCTTTATTGGCGACTTGTAGGGTTGCGAATTTATTAAATTCCGCCGTTAGGCTATATTTTTTTTGCTGACCCTCTATGGCTTTATTTTTTGCTTTACCTTTAGCATAAGCTACTATAGCGCAACCGCATTCGCTCACTTCGCAAACTTTAGCGTTTACGACCTTTAGAAGCGTAACGGGGATGCTTGGGTTGTTTACCGTTCTGCTCATGCCTATTTTTTCTACGATATATTCCATCTTTCACCTCGCCTTTATTTGCCCATCGCGCGGACTTCGACGTTAACCTCAGGGGCTAAGTCAAGCTTTGTTAGCGAGTCGACGGTATCGGGCGTAGCCGCTACGATATCTAGCATTCTAGCGTGAATTCTCATTTCAAACTGCTCGCGTGAGTCTTTGTTGATGTGTGGTGATTTTAAGACCGTGTAGCGTTTGATCTTCGTAGGCATCGGCACCGGACCTCTGACGTCGGCGCCCGTTCGTTTGACAGCTTCTACTATGGCTGCAACTGTGCGGTCGAGAACTCTATGGTCATAAGCTTTAAGCTTAAGCCTGATTCTTTCCATTTTCTTTCCTTTGAATAGAACTTGTCGCAAACATACGACACTTCTTACTTGTGTAAGAGACTCGGATTTTATCCAAATGGCTTTTTAATGTCAATATTTTGAGCGAATTTAGTAAAATTTAGTAGATTTATTTCCTTTTTATAAGGAATCTTTTGTAAATTTAGCTGAAAAATTGGAGCGAAATATTTAAATTTGATTTGGGATAAATTTGAACGGGTTTATTTGGGCGCAAATTTGATTCGAATAAAATTTGCTCGCATTTTTACCATTCAAATTTAACGCATTTTCTTTTAAATTTGAGTAATTTTTGATAGTTTTTTGACGTAAAATTTTAATTATCTTCCTCTTTATAAGGAAACTTTGTTATAATTTTCCAAATTTTAAAGGCTAAAAATGCAAACTCTAAACGCGCTATATCAAAGCCCGCCGAAAAATATTAAATTTATAAATAGAAAATTTGAGATCGTCGCACCCAAAACACTGATAAAAGGCGGTATAGGAAGCGGCAAAACCTCGCTTATCGCGGGCTTTTTGTCGGCATTTGATAGCAAAGAGTTTTTGTACATAAATTTAGGCGACCTTCGTATAGATGCGGATGATATTTTGTCAAATTTGCCCAAGTTTTTACGCCAAAATCCGCAGATAAAAATCCTAGCGATCGATAATTTCGAGCAAAAATTTCAGGATAAATTTGAGCCTATTTTAGAGCTAAATTTGCAAAATTTTGTCGTCGCCTCTGGGTTTAAAGACGCAAATTTAAACGGCTTTAGCGAGCTAAATTTGGATTTTTTAGACTACGAGGAATTTATCGCATTTTTTTCGAAAAAGATCGATCCCCAGACGCTTTTTAGCCATTTTTTGCTTCACGGCAGGAGTCCCGCGTCGGCCTTTTGCGATGCCGAAAACGTCGCGGTAAATCTACAAACTGCACTAAAATCTTCACTCTCCGCCACGCAGCTGGCCGTACTAAAAGAGTGCGCGAAAGCTCAGGCGCAAAACGTGAGCGTCTTTGAGATTTTTAGCACGCTAAAATCCGCCCGAAAAATCTCAAAAGATAGCGTTTACGGCGCGCTTAGCGAGCTAGAAAATATGAGCGCGGTTAGCCTGGTAGAGAAATTTAACGAGCCAAACGCCGCAAAAAGGCTTTATTTTAAAGACTTTGCGTTTAAAAGCGCGCTAAGCCTAAAAAAGGACTTCGCAAAAAATTTTAACAACACGGTTTTTTGCGAGCTGGCCAAATTTAACGAGCAGATTTTTTATACAAAAGAGCTTGATTTTTTCCTGCCAAAAAGGAAACTTGCTATCATTTGCTCGCCTTTTAGCGATGCGGATTTGGTCTTTTTAAAATTTAAAAAACTGCACGCAAATTTAAAAAATTTAGGTATAAATAGGCTACAAGCAATCAGCGTGGCAAACTCGGGCGAGACGAGCATAGAGGGCATAAAATGCGAGGTCGCGCCGTTTTCTCGCTGGGCACTGGGCATATAAAAGGAGCGGTTATGAGAGCGGTTGCGGCGATATTTTTAGCCTGCGTTTTGGCGCTAGGCTACGAGATCAGGCACGAAAACGAGGGTAAAATTTATAAATTTGCAGGCGAGGCGGACGGGAGCAAATTTGAGCTCTACATCAGCGAGCTTGAGGCCGAATTTGAAAATTTTAGCGACAAGGGCGTCGTTTTGCCGCCTAAATTTCGGGGACACGCATTTTTTGAGGGCGCCAGATACGACTTTAGTAAGGGCAGCATCGAAAAATCGGGTGCTGCTATAACGGCCGTAAACGCAGTCACCGAGTGGCTAAATCTAAGCGTAAAAGCAGATAGCGGCGAACTAACGGGCAAGCTAGCGATCAGAGGCAAGGCACGAAAAGTCGTGATAAAACAGGTCGCGAGCTATGATTTTACCGCGCTTGGACTACAAGAGATCGGGCGAGACGGAGCGCGATTTGAAGCTGTAGCGAGTGACTTTTACGCGCCTAAATTTGCGCAAAATAACAAAAAATCCCTTGCCGCAAAGCTTGAAAATTTTAAGTCAGCATGGCTCAAAGAGCCTTCAAACAACGCCGCAAGCGCGCTAAATAACCTCGAGTATCAAAACGGCAAAATAAGAAGCGTCTGCGAACTGGGCGCAAGCGGGAAAATCTGCAAAACCGTCTGGCTAAAAAACCTAAAAAAGATAAATTTAAGCGACGTTTTTAAGGATTTAAATGACGCAAATTTGACCGCGATTTTCGAAAAAGAAAAGATAACTCCGAGCGAAAATTTTGCGCTCTCGCCAAGCGGGATTACGTTTTTTGACGGCACGGCTAGCGGTAAAAATAACGAGATCTCGCTACCGCTTAAACCCATCAAAGAGCATTTAAAGCAAAATTTCGGGTTGTTTTAGGCAAATTTATATATTGTCTTAGTATAATTTTATGGAAATATCTTAATTATTATCAAGGAGTAATTTATGGGCGCAAAAGTTATTATAGCTCTCCACGGGATAGCTAATTGCGGAAAATCTAGCGTTATAAAGGAGATTGATAAGATAATACAACAAACATATAGCATAGCAGTAAATGAGCATGCGGGGCAAAAATTTCAAGATTCAAACGATACTGGAGATATTTTTAAAATCTATGAATTGATTCATAATAAAAAGAAACTACAAATAGGAATAGAAAGCCAGGGCGATCCTAATTCTCGAATTTTCAAAAGCCTACCTATTTTTAAAAAAATAAACTGCGACATAATAATCTGTGCAACTAGAAGTAGTGGTAAGACTTGTGACGCAGTTGTAGATACTGGCTATGAAATTTTTTGGGTACAACAAAATTATATAGTAACCGACAATATTAAAACAGACATTTCAGATAGCCTTTTAACAGATCTTATACATAAAAAACAAGATAAAATGATTGAACTAGTAAAATATATTTTTGACAATATTGTAGATAAATTAACGAAATAGACCTTTAATTAATGATTTATTATGGCTAATATATACGATTATGCGGCAAAATATTGCCGTACTTTTAGGTATTTTTACAGACTATATTAAATAAAATGTTAAAAGGCAAATTAAATCCTCAAATCTGCGGCATTGATGAAGCAGGTCGCGGCGCGCTGGCAGGCCCCATGGCGGTAGCCGCATGCGTTCTAAGGCGCGAGATAGCAGGCCTAAACGACTCAAAAAAACTGACCGCAAAGCGGCGCGAGGAGCTGTTTAAAGAGGTCGCGGGAAACTCGGAATTTCTCATCGCGTATTTTTCAAACGAGCAAATCGACCGGCTAGGCCTTAGCGAGTGTCTCAGGCGCGCGCTGCGGCTGTTTAAAGCGCATTTTGCGGACTACGAGTTGCTTTATGACGGCAACGCCAACTACGGCACGGGCGTAAAAACCATGATCGGAGCCGACGGCAAGGTTGCACAAGTAAGCGCGGCAAGCATCCTAGCCAAAGTAAGCCGCGACGCGCTGATGACGGCGTGGGACGGCGTTTACGGGGAATACGGCTTTGCCGCACACAAAGGCTACGGCACGAAAGCCCAACTGAGCGCGATCGCCGCGCGCGGATACTGCGATATCCACCGCAAAAGCTTTGCGATAAAAGCAAGGCAAGATTCGCTTTTTGATTAAAATTTAACGCTTAGGCGCAAAATTTTTGTACGATTTTGACGCCGCTTATTCGGGCACTCGCGCAAATTTACACCGCGCTTTGCCTTGCGCCGCCGTTTTAAGACGAATAAGCCCGAAATTTGGCGGGTTTTACCGACGCTTAAATTTTCACTCGCTAAAATACGCCCTAAATTTCAGGCGATCCGCAACGTAAAAGCGCGCGGGAAGCTTAAAGGAAAAAGATGAACGCTTTTATTTTCCCGGTTACCGCGCTACTTTGCGCCGCGCTAGGATACGCGCTGCCAGGCGTTTTCGCGCCGCTAAAAACCCTCATAGTGCCGCTTTTAATAACTATAATGCTCGGAATGGGCATGACGCTTACGTTGCGCGATTTTGCGGACATTTTTAGCAAAAAACGCGCGCTGGCTCTGGGCGTTGCGTTGCAATTTATCGTCATGCCACTGGCGGGGCTAGGCGTTTCTAGGTTATTAAATTTAAACGACGAACTCACCGTAGGCATGATGCTAGTAGGTACGAGCGCGGGCGGGACGGCGAGCAACGTCATCACCTATCTGGCTCGCGGGAACGTCGCGCTGTCGGTGAGTATGACGCTGTGCTCGACGCTGCTATCCATCGTATTGATGCCTCTGCTTACGTGGCTGTATATCGGGCAAAAAGTGCCGGTACCGGCGACTGACATGCTGATCGACCTCGTTAAAATCACGCTCGTACCGCTAGCCGTAGGCGTTAGCCTAAATACCTTCGCACACCGCGTCGTAGCGCGCCTGCAAAGCGCCCTACCCGCCGTCTCGATCGGCGCTATCGTGCTAATTATCGCAATCGTCGTAGCGCTTAACCACGCAAACGTCGAAAAGGTCGGACTAACGGTCGTTTTCGCCGTTATGGCGCACAATGCAGCAGGGCTAATATGCGGATATCTAGGCGCTAGGGCGCTAGGGTTTGATGAGCGGATCGCGCGCACCATCAGCATCGAAGTCGGCATGCAAAACTCGGGGCTTAGCGTCGCGCTCGCGATTAAATACTTCTCCGGGCTTAGCGCGCTTCCGGGCGCTATTTTTAGCATCTGGCACAACGTATCGGGTGCTCTGCTGGCGGGTTTTTGGGCGAGCAGAAGCCAAAAGCGGGACAAAAAAGCGTAAAATATAGATAAGAAATTTCGGGCGTCACAGGCAAAACGTCGTTTTTAAATTCGCCCCGCGCTTGCCGTTTGCAAGCTCAGGCATCGCCGCGATTTGGCTGCAAAACGCAAGCGCGATTTTTAAATTTAACAAGACGCCGTCGCAGAATGGTTTTTAAACAAGCGGGGCGATTTTTAAACAAACCGCAGCCGCTTTACAAATTTGCCGCCAAATTTAGTGTCTTTGGTCGCATGCGGATGATTTGCCTAGCTTTACAAAACCCGGCAAAGCGTAGCGGCGGGCGAGTAAAAAACCGGCGCGCCTTACCGAAATCGCCAAGCTATCAGCGGACGGCAAGAGCGGGTTTGGGCTTTTGCTTAAGCCGCGTTTTGCCGAATGTATCTTATTTGCTCGCATAAAAAATAGGTCGCTCAAATACGATTTTCAGCCTAAAAACGCTAAATTTACGCCGTATGCGAGCTTTACCATTTAGCGAGCAAGCTTTAAAAATAGCTTGGGCAAATTTTGCCGTTTTAATGCAAGATGCTCAAATTTAAGTCTTTTTTAAACATAAAGGCTTGTTTAAATCCATCTAAAAGCCGAAAAAACGACTAAAAAATAGATACGAAGGGAAACGAATGCAACAAAATCTAAACGCGAAATATATTAAATTTTTGAGCGACGATGAGGAAAAGTCAAAAATCCTAGCAAGCGCGCTAAACGTCCCTCAAGCCGAATTTGACGCGGTTTGGAGCTGGTTTTTGCTGCTTTTGCAAAGTCAAAGCAAGCTAGATGTTTTTGGCGACGACGTCATCAAAGACCTGGCCTCGCGGCTAGAAACTCTCGCCGCAAGCCTTAGCCAAAGCGCGCAAAATTTCGTTTTAGCCAAGCTTATTTACTACAACAACATTATCCAAAGCGGGTATTTGGATTCTGCGGTTTGCGGAATCATGAGCAAATTTTTATACGACGAGATAGAACGGCGCATATCGGAGGCAAGCTTTTGCCTTGCCGAATTTACGGCGCTAACGCGGTACCTAAAGCACAATTTTTACGTCTCTCCAAACGGCTATTTGCTAGAAAACGCCCTAAAAATCGAAAAACAAAATAAAATTTTCGCGCGCGCGGACGACGACGCAAAGCTAGAAATCATACAAAATTTGCTTTGCATCATCGACGACAAGGAGTTTCACCACGATATAGCCGTATTTAAAAAGCTAGCCTGCGAGGTAAAAGACGGCGACGAAAGGGGCGTGCGGCTGTTTAAAAACTTTATCCCCAAAAACCGCCAAGGCTGCTATCTAGTCGTAAATAAAATCCTAAACGCCGCGTGTTTTGAAGGTAAATTTAGCCTAAGCGTCAAGGCTCTAAAATGGCTAGATAGCGCGCGGGGCGCGGCTGCGCCAAGTAGCTGGCAAAATAAATTTAACGAGGTAAAAGGCGAGCTGGGCGAAGAGGCGTTAGCCGCGGTCGCAGTCGAGATTTTACGGCTGGACTCGCTTACGTATCATGATTTTGCTATATCTAGCTGGAGCGACGACGTCGTAAAACGCTTCGTAAAATCTGCCGAGCGGATACTCCAAATCGCGGGCAAATAGCAACTGCGAACCTTCTAAGCGCGGTTAAATTTAGGCGGTTTCGTTAAATTTAACAGACGGCGGCGCGCTGATTTATTTTAGCCCGTTTAGCCTTTAAACCAAGCTTGCGTGAGCAAAGATTGCTAAATTTGCTTTTGTAAATCGCGAGCATTCTAAAATAACGCGCTCCAAAAATCAAATCAAAAAGCGTAGATGAGGAACGCTAACGGTGCCGCAACCAAAAATAGCGCAAATTTAGCGACGAGGGCGAGCGATTTAGGCACGAAAATATAAATTTACGAGCAAGATACGGTTTGCTTTCGGATAAATTCGCATAATACCCCAAAGGCCTCATACAAAAAGCGATTTTCTTACATTCTTGTTTTTTAAGTACCAAGCAGTCTAGCCAAGAGCCTTTTGCGAGTTATCTAGGTTAGATTAGGTTTGTTTCGCGACTAAGATTTATGGCTTTGCGGTACCGGCGAAATTTGCGCCGCAAGCTTTAAATGCGAAAAAAGCATCAAATTTGACGCTCCGCCCTACTCTATCCCGCCCAAAAGCGGCACAAAGAGGCACTCGTCAAGCGCCTTTTGCGTTATCTCGCCGCGAGAGTCTTTTGTAAATTTGACGATAAACTGTTTGCCGTTTTTTCCGATAGGGGCTACTAAAATGCCGCCGTTTTTTAGCTGGTTAAAAAGCGTCTGCGGCACATGCTGCGCCGCTGCTGAAAGCAAAATGCGGTCGTATGGCGCGTAGCTTTTCCAGCCGACGTTTCCGTCGTCAAACCTCACGTGGACGTTGCGTATTTCAAGCGTTTCAAAGCGTTTTTTAGCCTCGGTTGCTAGCTTTTCGATACGCTCGACGCTAAAAACCCTGTGCGCCAAATGCGATAAAATCGCCGCCTGATAACCGCTGCCGCAGCCGATCTCTAGGGCATTATCGATGCCTTCGGCCTCAAGCGCCAGCGTCATCTTAGCTACCGTTAGAGGCGAGCTGATCCATTGATTTCCGCCGATAGGCTGAGCGTCCAGGCTGTACGCGCGGTGCGCGACGGGAGCGAATATCTCGCGCGGAGTATTGCAAAGAGCCTTATAAAGCGGTGGCGTCAGAGTAAGTATATCGCCGATCTCATCGGCCATAGCAAGGCATTTTGATTTTTCAAGAGCGGTCATAAAAGCCCCAAATTTCGTTTGGTTTCAAGGATTAGATTTTGATCAAATTTAGCTTCTTTTGCAAATTCTCCACTCGGCAAAAACACGCCCGAAAACTCAAGTTCAAGCGAGCTTGCGGCTACGACGTAGCAGCTATTAGTAATCGCTAGAGCCTTGCAAAGCGTAAGATATGCGTCCTCGCGCGCCTTGCCCCACATGGCCGGAACGAGGATGATATCGCAGCCTTTTAGCTGTGTCCAAAGCTTCGCAAATCTAAGCTCAAAACAAATTAAAACGCCTATTTTTAGCCCTTTAAAATCAAACGGCTTTACCGCCGACTCGTCTCCTGCGGCAAAAATTTCGTGCTCTAAATTTGGGCGAAAAAGCTTTGATTTATTTTGCGTGTAAAAGACGTTTTGGCTGTTTAGCAGGATAAATTCGTTGTAAATTTCGTTTTTTTGCGCCTGCGTGATTGAAATTTGCGCGAGTCCTTTGGCGCGGTTTAGGCTCGTTAGATGCGTTAGCCCAAGGAATTTATCGGGACTTAGCGCTTCTTGGATCGCTTCAAAAAGTATAGCGTCAAAGCTACCGATCGAGCCGCCCAGCATCGCGCGGTTTGCGCCGCTAAAAAATCCGTCGAAATCATACCCGCTAACGCACAGCTCGCTAGCTAGGATGATCGAATTTTCGGGCGCGGCGGCAATTTTTTCTAGCAGTTCGTCTTGTCTTTGTTGGCAGGTCGGCGCCGTTAGGACGATGGGGTATAAATTCGGACTAAAAGTCGTCAAAACTGATGCTTCCTTTGCTGTAATTTGTCACCTTCGCCTCGAAAAAGTTACTCTTTTGGTCGTTAAATTTAGCAAAATCATCGACCCATTTTATCGGGTGGGCGACGTTGTAGCGGCGCTTTAACCCGATGGCGACTAGGCGCTGGTCGATGAGGTAGCGGATGTACTGCTCGATGATGTCGTCGGTAAAGCCCATGATCTGGTTTTGCGTGATGTATTTGCCCCATTTGATCTCAAGCTCGCCCGCGCGCTCGAACATGTCGTAAATTTTAGCTTCCGTCTCGGGCGTGAAAAGATCGGGACGCTCGGTGCGGACGCTGTTTATCATGTTTTGAAATAGCAGCAGATGCGTGATCTCGTCGCGCTGGATAAAGCGGATCATCTGCGCGCTGCCTAGCATCTTGCCCGCACGCGCCAGCGCATAAATCGCCGTAAAGCCGCTGTAAAAATAAATGCCCTCTAAAATTTGATTGGCCACCATCGCCAGCAGCAGCTTCTCGTCCGTGACTTCGCCGGCTAGCTCCTCGTAAACGCTTGAGATGTAGTCGTTTTTCTCGCGCAAAACCTCGTCGTGCTTTTCCATCTCGTAGATCAGATCGGTGTTGTCGCAGATAGCCTCGACCATGACGGCGTAGGATTTGGAGTGGTTAGCCTCCTCGTAGGCTTGGCGCGCTAGGCAGGCGTTGATCTCGGGCGCGGTGATGTAGGGGTTTATGTTGTCGGCTAGGTTGTTGGTCTGGAAGCTATCCATCGAGATGAGCTGACTCCAGACGAGGTCGTACATGCGCTTTTCGGCCTGAGTTAGGTTGTAGGCGTAGTCGCGCACATCGTCCGTGGTGTCGACCTCTTTGGGAAACCAAGTGTTGGCCTCCATCAGATCCCAGAGTTTGAGTGCCCATTGGTATTTGGCTTTGGTGAAATTTAAGATGCCGTGTGGATTGCCGTTAAATACGCGGCGATCGGTCAAATTTTCGTTGGAGCTTGGGTTGTAGATGCGTTTTCGGTTCATGATTTTTTTCTTTATTGATAAATTTTTGGGGCTGATTTTAGCTAAAAATTTATTTAGATATCTTGAAGCAGGCTATTTTATCGCGTTAAATTTGGCTTTTACGGCTACGGCTAAATTTAAAAACCCGCGTCAAATTTGCGGGTTAAATTTAGCGTTTTAGCTCGATTGCGCGCTGGAGCATTTCGTTGCTAGTGGTTATGCTCTTGGCGTTAGCGTCGTAGGCCTTTTGCGTGACGATGACCTCGGTTAGAGCTTGTGCTAGATCGACGTTTGACTGCTCGAGCATGCTGCTAGCTAGTTTGGCGCCATAGATGCTTTTGCCGCCTGCGTCTTTATAGAAAAAGGCCGCGCCGGAATTCGCGCTTTGCGAATAGATATTATCGCCCATTTTTGCAAGGCCTTGCTCGTTTTGGAAGTGATAGAGAGCGACTTTGCCGACGGAGCGGACTTGGCCGTTTGTAAACTGCGCCAAGATATTTCCAGAATCGTTGGTGTAATAATCCTTTAAAATACCCTCGTATACGCCGTTTTGGGCGACCGAGATGCTTTTTGCTTGCGACGTACTGGTAACGCCCGAGTAAATTTGACCCGCAGCCACGGGAGTGCCGAAGTCTAGCTCGATTTGTGAGCCGTTATTATCTAGAGCGCTTAAAGTAGAGTTAACAAGTCTACCTTCGTGATCGAAATTTAGCTCGCCGTTAGTATTTGAGACTACTGCGCCGCTTGCGTCTTTTACGGTCGCCGCCGCATCCCAAACCGTACCGTTAGTGCCCTGAGGGATGCGTTTTGTTAGCGTTAGTTCCAGAGTATTTTTCGTGCCGTCCGCGTTTAAAAGCTCGGTCACGAATTTTTCCCGGTTTGCCGCTTCTTTGGTCGTATTTATCTTAGCGGTCAAATTCGGCGCCGTAGTTAGATCAAAATCTCTCTCAAAGCTCCTGCTTATGCTCCAGTTGCCGTTTTCGTCGATCGGAGCGCTAAATTCAGCCGTTTTGCCGTTTGCGTCGGTTGCCGTTACGGTAACGAGATCGCCTTTTCTAGGGCGAGTTATTGCGGCGTCAGGCGTAACTCGTCCGCGTAAATTTATAGTTCTAGAGGCGTTATCTATGTTGCTCGTATAGGTAGCGGCGTCTACTGGCAGGGTAGCGGGCTCGGTTTTGAAAGATGAGTCGAGATTTCCCTTAAAGGTTACCTTTGAAGTCGGTTTGGTCGGTAGATACAAAAACTCAGGTAGGCGAATTTTGCCCTGGGAGCCGATGTCGCCGACGTCAAGGTCTGTGGTGTCTGATCCTAAAGTGTATGCCTGCGTGACGGCGGCTCGTCCGTTTACTCTACCGAAAGCCTCTATCGCGCCCTGACTTGGAGTTACCTGCGTTAGCGCATTTTGCGTGCCTAGGACGTAGTTGCCTTGATTTGTTACGAGATATCTTTCTTTGTCTACGCCAAAGCTACCGGCACGCGTGTAGTAGGTGCCAGAGCCGTTCGTTACGCCAAAAAACCCCTTGCCTCCGATCGCCATATCTAAGACGTTATCGGTTTTCATAAACGGGCCTTGCTTGTAAAAGCTAAGCGCCGTCGTCATGCCCGTAGCGCCGAGGCCGATTTGGTCTTGGGTCGGGTTGTTGCCCGCAGCAAAGGAGGTTTGATAAAAAATGCTCTTAAATTCCGGTATCGAAGCGGTAAAGCCGACGTTATTTATATTGGCAATATTGTTCGCCCACACGTCCATACTAAACCCCTGGGTTCTGACGCCGCTAACGCCGTTATACAGGCTTCTTACCATCGTCCTATCCTTTTTTCGGCTCGGTAAATTCTTTTACTTTGTCGATGCTGACGTATTGTCCGCCGACCTTTACCTGCGCGATACCGTCGATAAATTTGACGCCTTCTACGAGGTAGTTTCCTACGCCGCCATTTTTGACGTTGCCCGCTGCATCGGTGTAGCTGATCTCGACTGTGTATGAGCCGGCTCTAGCATCGTTGCCGGCGCTATCCTTGCCGTCCCACTCGAAGGTATTGGCTCCGGCGCTAGCTTGGCCGAATTCTAGCTTTCTTACGAGTTTGCCGGTGCCGTCTTTGATATTTATCGTGCCGCCTTTTGCCGCGCTTTCTAAAAATCCCGCAAATTTGACGCCCGAGCCCTCTTCTTTTACGATGCCGCTGTCTCCGATTTTAGCCATCTTGCCAAGCACTCCGACGGCGTACATATTGGTGCTATTTTTTAGCTGATCGGCTAGCTTTTGCATCATTTTGTTCGTATTTTCTTGCATTTCAAGCGAGGCTAGCTGACTGGTTTGAGTTAGCATTTTTTCCGTATCCATCGGACTTGTCGGGTCTTGATACTGAAGCTCGGTTAAAAGAAGTTTCATAAAAGCGTCCTTGTCTAGCTGGGCGTTTGGGTTGGTGCCTGCGGCCTTTTGTAGGGCGTCCGCCGATTTTTTAGCGGCTTGGTTGTTTACCGTGAAGTTATTGGTTTCTAGTCCGTTTGCCATCTTTTATCCTTTAAATTTTTATATCTCAAGCAAATTTGATTCCAAATTTACACGTAGCGCGGAACGACGAGCTCTAAACGAGGCGCCGCCGCTTCGACTTGCTCTGTGCCGCCAGCATTAAATTTAGAGCCTTTGTAACTCTTTTGCCCTTGCTCTTTTTTTTGCTGATTTTGATCGCTAAAGTTCATCTCAAGCTCGGTAAAACCCATATTTACGAGGCTATTTTTAAATTCGGCCTGATTTTGTAAAAACAGGTTCATCGTCTGCGTGTTGGAGCTAAAATTTATGTGCAGATTGTTGCCGCGATTTACCATCGTGATCTCGACTTCGCCCAAATTTAGCGGATTTAGCGTGATGTTAAAGCGCATAAACGGCGATTTGTATGCCGCAACTTGCTCTTTCAAATTTGAGCTAAAGTTATCAAACGTCTCGCGCACGGCTTGGAAATTTCTAGTTTGCGCTTTGGCGTTTGAGATTACGTCTTTTACCATTGCGTTTAGCTCGCTATTTTCGCTACCTTCGCTTTGCGGCTCGGTCAAAACTTGCTCCTCGGCGCTCTCGCGCTCCGGAAATAGCAAATTTTGCAAATTTATCTTTTTAGAGTCTTGACCGAGCACAGATTTTTCGCTTTTTGCAGCGGTTAAATTTAGCTCGCTTTCGGCTTTGAGGCTTGGTTTCTCGTCTTTTAAATTTGTCTCTTTTTCGCCGTCGTTTTTTACCGCTTCTTTTATGATTTTGGAGTTTTGAGCCAAATTCTGTGCGTCTTGCGCTTTTGCATTGGCGTCTTTGGGCTGGGCTTTATTTTGCTCTTCTTGCACGGCGGCGAGTAGCTTATTTAGCGTATCTTTGGGCTCTGGCTCGCTTGCGCTTATCGTCTCTTCGACCTTGTTTTTTAGTTCGCTAAAAGCGAAATTTTTCTTAGGCGTTACTGGTTCAAAGAAATCTTTTTTCGCCAAATTTGGAAATTTCTCGCCCAGCTCGTCGGCTTGCGCTTGCGTCACTTCGATATTTTCTAGACCCAAATTTAGCTTATTTGCGATCTCTATTAGCTCGTTTAGATTTTTGGCTCCTCGTAGCTCGTTTAGTGTCGTTTCGCTTGAGAGTGCTTTGGCTAGGCGGTTTTCGAAATTTGGAAATTTGCTGATTTTCTCGCCGCCGCTAAGCATCTCTAAAATTTGCAAAAGCTGCATAAAAGTCGCGTTTTCAAACAAATTTTCCGCCGCCTCCTCGCCTAAAATTTCTTTTACGTCCGTACTTTGGATTGGCGGTTTGGTTTGCTGATTTTGAGCTGTTTGGGCGGATAAATTTACGGCTTTTGCCATCTCTTTTAGATCTTTTTCGCTTAAATTTTCACCCTTTTTAGCGGCCGCGTCTAGCACCATAGAAAGAAATGCGCCGTCTTCTTTACCGCCTTTTTGCGCGTTTTTACTCTGTTTTTTCACGCCGCCTTTGATGCTCGCGTCAAATGATAAAATATCGTTTTGAGTAGTCTGCATAAAAACCCTTTAAATTTAACTTTTATGTGCTATGCAATAAACGTTCCAGAACGGCTTTATTATTTTTATAAGGAAAATTTGGCTAAAATCAGCCCTATTTTAATAACGGAGAAAAATTTGGAAAAGATACGAAACATCGCCGTCATCGCTCACGTCGATCACGGCAAAACTACGATGGTTGACGAGCTTTTGAAACAATCTGGTACTTTTAACGAGCACCAAGCCGTCGGCGAACGCGTGATGGATAGCAACGACATCGAGCGCGAGCGCGGCATAACGATCCTCTCGAAAAACACCGCGATCCGCTACAAAGACACCAAAATCAACATCATCGACACCCCGGGCCACGCCGATTTTGGCGGCGAGGTAGAGCGCGTGCTAAAGATGGTAGACGGCGTTTTGCTGCTCGTAGACGCGCAAGAAGGCGTAATGCCGCAGACTAAATTCGTCGTGAAAAAGGCGCTCTCGCTCGGCCTTCGCCCGATCGTCGTCGTAAATAAAATCGACAAACCCGCAGCCGATCCGGATCGCGTGATAAACGAGATTTTCGACCTTTTCGTAGCGCTTGAGGCAAACGACGAGCAGCTAGAGTTTCCCGTCGTTTACGCAGCGGCTAGAAACGGCTACGCGAAGCTAAATTTGGCCGACGAAAACGTAAATATGCAACCGCTTTTCGAGACGATTTTGTCTCACGTTCCGGCTCCTAGCGGCGATATAAACAACCCTTTGCAGCTTCAGGTTTTCACGCTTGATTACGACAACTATGTCGGTAAAATCGGCATCGCGCGCATCTTTAACGGTAAAATTTCTAAAAACCAAAACGTAATGCTTGCTAAAGCCGACGGCACGAAAACTACGGGTAGGATTTCAAAACTCATCGGCTTTTTGGGTCTTGAGCGCCGCGACATCGACGAGGCGCAGGTGGGCGATATCGTGGCGATAGCGGGCTTTGAAGCGCTGGACGTGGGTGATAGCGTCGTAGATCCAAACTCTCCTATGCCGCTTGATCCGCTAAAGATCGAGGAACCTACGCTTAGCGTCGTATTTAGCGTAAACGATAGTCCGCTAGCGGGCACCGAGGGCAAGCACGTAACATCAAATAAACTCGACGAACGTCTAGCCAGCGAGATGAAAACCAATATCGCGATGCGCTACGAAAACATCGGCGAGGGTAAATTTAAGGTTAGCGGCCGCGGTGAGCTACAAATCACGATTTTGGCCGAAAATATGCGCCGCGAGGGCTTTGAGTTTTGCCTCGGACGTCCGGAAGTCATCATCAAAGAGATCGAGGGCGTGCGCTGCGAGCCGTTTGAGCTACTAGTATGCGATGTACCGGACGAGTTTAGCGGCACCGTGATCGAAAAACTCGGACGCAGAAAAGCCGAGATGGTCTCGATGAACCCTACCGGCGACGGACAGACGAGGATCGAGTTTGAGATCCCTGCGCGAGGTCTCATCGGCTTTAGAAGCCAGTTTTTGACCGATACGAAGGGCGAAGGCATCATGAACCACAGCTTCCTTGAGTTTCGTCCACTTATAGGTAGCGTTGAGCACCGCAGTAACGGCGCTCTAGTGTCAATGGAAAACGGCGTAACGCTGGCGTATAGCCTCTGGAATCTACAAGATCGCGGCGTCCTTTTTGTCGATCCGCAAACCAAAACCTACGTAGGCATGATCATCGGCGAGCACAGCCGTCCAAACGATCTGGATGTAAACCCGATCAAAGGCAAAAACCTAACCAACGTACGCGCTAGCGGCTCTGACGACGCTATCAAACTCGTACCGCCTAGAAAGCTAAGCCTTGAGCGCGCTCTGGAGTGGATCGAGGAGGATGAGCTAGTCGAAGTCACGCCGACAAACATACGCGTCCGCAAACGCTATCTAGATCCGACTATGCGCCGCAGAATGGCAAAAACAAAAGAGTAAATTTTATAAATTTAGCCTGCAAGTTGCGCTTTTGCGCGGTTTGCGGGGTACTAAATTTGCCGTGTTTACAAAAAGGATTTTGGCTTTAAGTTCGCCGAGGGAATTATTAAGCGATTTTTATGCGCTCGCCCTTTTTAATTTTCATAAATTTAACGACTCAAAAGCTAGGAAAATTCGGCCGAAAGGTAAGGCCGTATGCAGTTTTTATAAGCCGGCAAATATAGCCGAATTTACCAAAATTTACGGCGGTAGTTGAAATGCGAATTTTTTAAACTATCTACAAAATTTAAACGCGCGAAGACACCAAAAGATCGGTTTGCGATTTCCCGCAAACCGCAGTGACTGATTACAGCACGAAAGCGCCACTAACTTAAAAGTGAGGACAAAACCAGTAGCTGGCTCAAACAGACGCGATCTAAGCTATGATTACGCCGTTTGCTTTACCGCAGACGGCACCGGTAATCTCTGTCTGCGGGCAGCAAGACGCTCAAGATTAAGCGGCTCAAATCCCGTGCGAAGATGTCCGAAATTTCGGTCTTTTTAACTTGAGCCAAACTATAAAAATCGTAAAAATCTATGCTCGCCGAAATAGGAAATATTATGTTCACGCACTTTTTTAAACGGGATTTATCTTCGCCGCTAAAAGATAACTGGGTCGAGACGCTACCGGAGTACGTCAAAGACGGCGTTCTTTGCGCCAAGGAAAATCAATGCTCCTTACGAATACGCGATTGGTCGACTTTTGATTTCATGATACCAAAACGTACGGAGGGCAAAACCGCGCGTACCAGCGACGAAGTGATCTTGGATTTACGAGATTTATCGCTTTATCCTGATTTGCGCGGGTTATCCATCACGACTAATTTTAATTTAATTCAGAGGTGCGCGACCTTGACGCTCTTTACCGACTCAAAAATTTAGAAACGCTATCTATAAACACGGAAAAAATACATAAATTCGAGATAGACGTCTCCAAGATAACGGCGCTAAAAGAGCTGGTTTTAGACGGCTATAAGCCCGGCGTTTATAATATCTGCAAAGCCAAGCAGCTAGAAGTCCTCGTCCTATACGGCTACAAAAATAGCGATTTGAGCGAATTTGCTGATTTGTTAAATTTGCGCGATTTGAGGCTATTTTACAGCGAAATAAAATCATTGGACGGCATAGAAAATATGACTAAACTAGAGCATTTAGAGATTGCTTGGGCCAAAAATTTACAAGATATTTCGGCACTGGATAGACTGGAGCAAAAACACGAGATAGGCGGCGTTTTGCTACCGAAAAAATTTAAACGCAAAAAATAAAAGCCGATGATAAATACAAATAGCGCAAAAAAGCGATGGCGCTAAGAGATGAATTTACGAACGTGAAAACTCGGCGCGAAATTTTAGTTGCGAGAATTTATGATTTTTCTGCTAAAATCGCGTCTTTACGTCTTTTAAACCCGCGGCAAAAATCTCAAATTCGCCGCTAAATTTGCGTAAAACGACTAAATTTTATAATCAAGGTATAAAATGGAACTCTCGCATATCATCGTTTTAGCCCTAGTTCAGGGCATTAGCGAGTTTTTGCCCGTATCTAGCTCGGCGCATCTAGTGCTGGTGCCAAAGCTGCTAGGATGGGCCGATCAAGGGCTAGCCTTTGACGTCGCCGTTCACGTAGGCACGCTAGTTGCGATTTTGATTTACTTTAAAGACCGCATCGCCGCGCTTTTGAGAGATTTTTTCGCCTCGATCGCTCAAAAAAAGGCGGTCGGTCAAAGCACGCTCGTGTGGGCAACGGGCTTTGGCACGATCCCCGTGGGGCTGTTTGGCCTAGCATTTGGCGATTTTATCGAGCAGTACGCTAGAAACGGCGCTTTGATCGCTATTATGACCATAGTTTTTGGATTAATTTTAGGCTTTGCCGATAAAAAAAGCGGCGCAAAGGACGAAACCGACATCACGGTAAAAATCGCCCTAATCATCGGCTTAGCGCAGGCGATCGCACTCATACCGGGCGTTTCTCGCTCGGGCGTGACTATGACTGCGGCACTGATGCTTGGTTTTTCTCGAACGGCGAGCGCAAATTTTTCGTTTTTGCTCTCGATCCCGGTTATCGTGCTAGCAGGCGGTTTGGAGGCTGTTAAAGTCTTTAAGATGCCCGATTCGCTGCCTTGGAGCGACCTTGCTCTCGGCGCGGCGATTAGCGGCGTTAGCGCGTATCTTTGCGTGCGGCTATTTATGGCGATGTTGCAGCGCATTTCGATGATGCCGTTTGTGATTTATCGCTTGGTTTTGGGCGTATTTTTGCTCCTAACGTTTTTATAAATCGGCAAATTCGGGCGCAAATTTGAGGTTTGCAGCCCAAATTCGCTTTGTAAATTTAAAGCGCAAATTTGACTAAGACGGGTCAAAAATTAGCCTTTCTAAAACCTCTTTTATCCTCGCGTTTCTACTCTCTACGCTATCTTCCTCGCTAAACATCCTATGTTTACTATATTCAAACGGCGGCAGGTCTTTAACGAAATCATAAATTTCCTCAAAGCTTAAAATCTTGCCGTGCAGGTCGTAGCTGGCGTTTAGCGCCTTGCCTTTTATATTTGCGATATTTGCGTGGATATGGCCGTAGAGATGGATAGAGCCGTGATGGCCTGCGTTCCACTCGGATAGCGGATAGCGAAAGAGCACGAGGCGAAATTTATCCTGTCCGTGCTGCACGGTAATCTCTTTGTATTCGCAAATTTCCTCAAACAGCGCGTTGCCGTCTTGCTTTTTCATGCCTAGCAGCTCGTCTTTGTGCTTTTTTATCGCTTCGTCGTGATTGCCTAGCACTAGGACGTGCTTGCCGTTTAGCTTGCTAAAGATGGATATATTAGTCTGCATATCCTTGTGAAAGCTTAGATCGCCTATGTTATAGACCGTGTCGCAGGGATTTACTCTATCGTTCCAAAGGCGAATGAGGGCCTTGTCCATCGCCTCTACGCTAGAAAAAGGCCTAAAACACCGATGAAATTTCATGATATTGCTATGTCCGAAATGCAAATCGGAGGTAAAATAAATCATTTTTGCTCCCTTAAATCCGCTTCAAATTTCTCGCCGCTTTTTATCTCCATTATCTCTAGCCTTTTAAAAAATACGGCTCTCACGTCCATCGAAAATACGTTATTTTCGCGCCTGGTTATCCTATTTTCCTCGCTTGCGACATGCCCGTGAAATATCCTCTTGCCCGTATTATTGCCCTCCCAAAAGGGCTCGATACTCCATAGTACGTAGTCCTCGTCCTGCTCCTCTTCGCTTTTGCCGCCGTCAAAGGCTGCGTGGACGAATATGCTTTTTTCAGAGCTTACTACGTGGGGCATATCGCTGATAAAATCCTTGAGCCACGAGAGCGCGAAGCTGTTTAAATTTCGCTTGTAGATCGACCTTTTGGTTTTGTCGCCGCCGTTTCTAAGCCAAATTTGATGATCTAGCGCGTCGCAGCCGAAATACCCGTCCATCATCATTTTCTCGTGATTTCCCAGTACGTGGATCAGCGCGTATCCGTTTCTAATAAGCTCGGCGTATCTTTTATAAAGTCCGATCGTATCCTCGCCTCTGTCGCAGCTGTCGCCCAGGATGATTATCAGATCTTTTTTACTCAAATTTATCTTTTTAAGCATCAGGTTAAAAAGCCTAAGACTACCGTGTAGATCGCCGAATACGAAAATCCGCGCGTAATCATCTTCGTTTATGTGTTTTATCTTTATCATTTTTTGTTCTTGATTTTTAAATTTGCGGAAAATTTTTGGGTTAAGTTTTATAAGATTATGGCAGATGGGAAGGGATTCGAACCCTCGAAAGTTTGCACTTTACACGCGTTCCAGGCGTGCTCCTTCAACCGCTCGGACACCCATCTATAAAGCCTGGATTATAGCTAAAATTTAATAAGCGCAAACTTATACTTAAATTTTACGTGCGGGGTTTAGATGAAATTTCGCTTAAAAACTTTAACGTTTCATTTTTTAAATTTTCAAAATCTCCGGCGTTTTCTATCGTAAAATTTGCCGCAGCGCGCTTTTGCTCGATGTCTATTTGTAGCTCTACGCGGTGTTTTGCGGCGTCGTAGCTAAGCCCGTTTCGCTTCATCACGCGCGAGATTAGCGTATCTTTGGGCGCATAAACGACCGCTACGCGCGAAAACTCTTTGTAGGCGTCCCGCCTTTCAAAAAATAGCGGAATATCCACAAAATACGTCCTGTCCGCGCTTTCTAGCTTTGCCGCGCGAGATAAAATTTCAAGCCTGATCTTTGGGTGCAAAATTCGCTCTAAAATTTTTAGCTTTTCCGCGTCTTTAAACGCTAGCGCGCCGAGCTTTTTTCTATCGATTTTGCCGCCGCTTAAAACCTCGTCTCCAAACTCCGCCGCGACCTCGCTCGCGCACAAATTTAGCTGTTCGTGAGCGATAGAGTCTGCGTCGATAATCTCAAATCCATGCTCGCGCAGTATCTCGCAAACCGTGCTTTTGCCGCTGCCGATACTACCCGTGATGACGATTGCGAGTTTAAATTGCGGCATTTTGCCTCCGATTTTTTACTCCGATTTTAGCAATTTTTGGCTAAAATTAATCAAATTTCAATAAAGGCCAAAAATGATAAGCTACAAAGACGCTGGCGTCGATATAGACGCGGGAAATGAGTTCGTAAACGCGATAAAACCGTTCGTCAAAGCGACGCAAACTCCGCACGTTTTGGGCGGTATCGGCTCGTTTAGCGGCGCTGTGAGGCTGCCCGCAGGCTACAAAAAGCCAGCTATCCTAGGCGCCACCGACGGCGTGGGCACAAAGCTACGACTCGCGATCGACGCGCGCAAATTTGAGGGCGTCGGCCAAGATCTCGTCGCGATGTGCGTGAATGATCTCATCTGCAACTTTGCCGAGCCGCTATTTTTTCTCGACTACTACGCGACGGCAAAGCTTGAGATCGCGGACGCCAAAGAGGTCGTAAAAAGTATCGCCGAGGGCTGCAAACTCGCCCAATGTGCGCTAATCGGCGGCGAGACGGCGGAGATGCCCTCTATGTATGAAAAGGGCGACTTCGACCTTGCGGGCTTTGCCGTGGGTATTGCCGAGGAGGACGAGATCGACCGCTCTAAATTTGTCCGCGAAGGCGACGTACTCATCGCGCTTCCTAGCAGCGGCTTGCACTCAAACGGCTTCTCGCTCGCGCGCAAAGTAATCGCCGAGCTAGGGCTAAAATTTGACGAGAAAATCGGCGGTCGCGCGCTCATCGACGTGCTTTTAGAGCCGACCAGGATTTACGTCGGCGACTTTTTAAATTTAAAAGACAAGATCCAAGCGCTCGCACATATCACGGGCGGCGGCATAGTAGAAAACCTGCCGCGAGTATTTCCGGAGGGGCTTGGCGCAAAGATTGATCGCGCCGCAATCCGCACGCCTGAGATATTTAAAATCATCGCGCAAAAAGTGGAGTCCGCAGAGATGATGAGGACGTTTAATATGGGCATAGGCATGATCGTCGTAGCGCCGAAGCAAAACGCGGACTTCGTGCTAGCTAGAACCGACGGCTACGTCATCGGCGAGGTCGTAAAAGGGCAAGGCGCGCAGCTCGTATAAGCAGCAAAACAGGCTCGCCGCAATAAGCGCTCGGATTTAGCCGCTTGTTTTATTTACGGCAACGGCGGCTAAATTTAAAAATGCCGATTTTACCGTTATTTTAGGCGGCTAGAGTTTGCCGTTATATTAAATTTAGGCAAACTCGCAACCGTCCAAACGCGCGAAATCAAACGGTAAAATAAGGCGCAAAGCAAATTTGAGTATTTTGCTGCCTAAGACCCATAAATTTATCGCGGCTAGGGCTTAAATTTAATCCTCGTTTGCTAAAGTTTTGCCGATTAGCCCGTAAAGTAGCCTTAGTCAAACAAACTCAAAATCGCTTGCTAAATTTACGCGATACGGTAAAATACCGAGCCAAAAAAGGCGCAAAAAGAAAAAACAAGTAAATTTTAAGACTAAAAAAGCAATAATCGCGCTTTAGCTTTATCTTAAAAGACCGCTTCAAAACTGCCCGAAAATCAAACAGCGACGTAAAAAGAAGCTAAATTTAAAACAAACCCAAGCGATAAACCTAAATTTAAGGAGAAAAAATGAAAAAATATCTATTCGCGCTTTGCGCTTTGGGCGCGTTAGCCTACGCGCAGGAGGCTAAAAACAGCGCAAGCATCGGCGCCGGAGCCGCTGTCCAAAAAGGCGTCTTTTACACCAAAGACCGCATAAGTGCCGTACCTTTGCCCCAGATCGAGGCTTATTACGAGGGCTTTTACCTTAGAGGCTTAGAAGCAGGCTACGAGCATAATTTTAGCGAAAACCTCTTTGCGGGCGCGTATGCGAGGTTTTTTGACGGCTGGCGCGTGAAGTCGAGCAAACTAAAACCTCAGTACCGCAGCGTCCGCGACAGAGAGCATCAAACGGCGCTCGGTGGCAAATTCGGGGCGAATTTAGGCGGTTTTCAGACCTTCGTTTACGCCCAGGGCGGCGGACGGGGTGGTAGCTACGGGGCCGAGGCGTCGTATTTCTTGCCCGTTACGCAGGGATTTTCGCTCATCCCATCCGTTACTTACGACGTATTTTCGCGAAAGCTTAGCGATTATTACTTCGGTACGGACGTGAGCGAGCTAGGCGGCGCGGTGACTTCGGTCTATAATCCCGGCAGCTCCTACGCGCTAGGCGCCAGAGCCACGGCGACTTATGAATTTAACAACGGTTTTGGCTTAAGCGCGACGGCGGGCGCTAGGAGATTTTCGGACGAAGTAGCTCGTTCGCCTATCGTTCGCAGCAGATACGAGAGCGTAGTTTATACGGGCGTTTCGTATAAATTTTAGCCGAGAATTTTATATTTTAGACGTCAAATTTAAGCGAGAAAATGAGCGAATTTATAAATTTTAAAAGCAAAATCGTAGAGCAAAAGGCAAAAGCCAGGCTAAAAAATAGCGGCCTGCTGCGCCGAGTCGGCAACCGCGACTACGTGAGCGAGGATGCGGCTTCGGGCGTAACCAAAATGCAGTTTTGCAGCGATAAATTCACGGACGGCGACCTTGCTGATTTGGGGTATTTTGCAAATCTAAAATCTCTGGAAATCAGCTCGCAAAACGTGCGTGATCTTTCAAATTTGCCCGCTCTTAGCTCGCTTGAGGCGCTAGATCTAGATGCTCCGTGCGGTGACGCCGCGCCGCTAGCTAAATTTAAAAAGCTAAAAAAATTGCGGCTTTTTAGCGTTTTATTCACGGATTTTACGCCGCTTGCAAGCCTTGGCGAGCTTAGGACGCTAAAGCTTTACGACTGCGGCGTCAGAGACGTTTCGTTTTTGGGCGAGCTTAAAAAACTAAAATCGCTAAAGCTTTCAAACAACGATATTTCAGATGTTTCGCCGCTTGCGCGCCTCGTAAATTTAACCGAGCTTTGGCTGGATAGAAACCGCATCCAAGACCTCCGTCCGCTTGCGGCGCTAACGAAGCTAAAAGAGCTAAATATCGAAGTAAACGGCGTCCAAGACCTAGCGCCTATCGGCAAGCTTAGCGAGCTAGAATACCTGCGCGCGGACGACAACCGTATCGCGGACGTCTCGCCTTTGGCAAATCTAGCAAAGCTGTGCGTGCTATACCTCAGCCAAAACGCTCTTACGGACGTATCGGCGCTTAAATTTTGCCGCGCGCTAGAAAATATTCATCTTGACCTTAATCAAATTTTAGACATTACGCCGCTTTTAGCTTTGCCAAGGCTTAAATTTCTAACCGCCGATACGAGCGTGAATCACGCGGGCTTTGAAGCGAAATTTGACAAAAGCGAGGGGCTAATTTGCTTGGGCGACGTAGACGACGAGGCAAACTACGCGCGGTATTTTGCATTTAGCACAAAAGAGGCCGAGTAAATTTAGCAAACGTAAATACGCGGCTCGTAAATTTTACCGACTCTAACCAAAGCACGAAACCCAGAATAATCAAAAAAATACTTAAATAAAAATATTAAAGCTAAAATTTAAAAACTAGCGGCTAAAATTGGCTTAAATTTAACCAAAAGGAGTAGCTATGAGTATAAATTTAGATAGACTTAAGGCGCTTTTTAGCGAGATAAACGCCGTAAACGACGCAAGCTTTGGCGCCGGGATGAGCCGCCTAGCCTACACGCGCGAGGACAAGGCCGCTAGAGAGCTATTTATCGCGCGCTGTAAGGAAGCGGGGCTAAAAGTGCGCATAGACGCGATCGGAAATATCTTTGCTAGGCGCGAAGGCACCCAGCCCGAGCTACCGGCGGTAGCGTTTGGCTCGCATTTAGACACCGTGATAAACGGTGGCGAATTTGACGGTATCCTCGGCGTCCTGGGCGGGCTAGAGCTGATTAGATCGCTAAACGACGAAGGCGTACAGACGCGCAGACCGCTCGAGCTAGTCGTCTTTGAGTGCGAGGAGTCGAGCAGATTTAACATCGCTACGCTTGGTAGCAAGGTCATGTGCGGCAAGCTAGGCTATGAAAAGCTAAAAGACGTGCGCGACTTTCAGGGGCGCGCGATAGGCGAGATCTTTGCCGAGTTTGGTATCGATCTAGCAAATATCGAAAAGGCTAAAAATTTGACGCCGGGCTATGAGAGCTTTTTTGAGCTACATATCGAGCAGGGGCCGCTACTAGATAATGAAAACATCCAAATCGGCGTCGTGAGCGCCATCGCCGCGCCGCACAGATTTAGCGTGCGCGTGCAGGGCCAGGCTCAGCACTCCGGCACGACCGCGATGAAGTACCGCTGCGACGCGCTTTGCGCAGCGGCACAGATAGTGCTAGCCGTCGAAAGCGTCGCGCGCGAAAACGCGGCAAACGGTGTGGTGGCAACCGTGGGCAACTGCACGGTAAAACCGGGTGTCATGAACGTCGTGCCGGGCGAGACGACGCTGCTAATAGACCTGCGCGGTATCGACCTGCGCACGCGCGAAGCGGCCTACGAGCAGATCTTAGGCGAAATCTCGCGTATCGAATCACAGCGCGGCGTCAAATGCGAGATCAAGCAGCTAGCCTTCGACGAGCCGTGCGCGCTGGACGGCCGCCTCATCGAACTAATCGCCAAAAAAGCCGAGCAGCTCGGGCTTAGCTTTGAAATCATGCCAAGCGGCGCGGGGCACGACGCTATGCATATGAGCGCGCTGTGTCCGACGGCGATGATCTTCATCCCATCCAAAGATGGAATTAGTCACAATCCGGCGGAATTTTCCAGCTGGAGCGATATCGCTAACGGCGTAAATTTGCTAAAAAGTGCGGTTTTAGAAACGGCTGGGAGAGCTTGAGCCTAAGGCTAAATTCGGCGGGCGGCGAAAAGGCTTAAATTCGCATTTAGCGCAAAAATATCCGCCTCAAGTCTCGGTTTAAATTTTACTCGCTCTTTGGGCGAATCGGTGACTAAATTTGGATTTTAATTTTACGAATTTTACGGATGATTTAGCCCTAAAATGGGCTAAATTTAAAACACAGTATCGTCGTTTTCCCTTTTTGGGTATGTCTTATATGATATCCCGGCGCTAGACGATCTTGCCGTCCTTGACGCGAAATATATCCATAGCCGAGCGTCCGCGATCATTCGCGTTTAGTTTGACGAGGCTGCGGATTGAAGATTGCTGCCCGTGCCGATATATTTGATCTGCGCGCTGCTTTGCGTTTGCGCGAGTTCATTGCATAAACTTGCGACAAGCTCGCCGCTACAGCCAAATAAAGATGTAAGCATAGTAGCTATAGCCAAGCGCTTTATTTTGGGTTAAACGTAAATTAAATTTAGCCGACCTACTCGGCCGACTAAATTTCATCGAGAAACTAAAGCTCCGCGTTAGCCGCGGTTATGTCGTAGTTGTTTTGAAAGCCGCTATTGGTATTTACGACGCCTAGCAGCTTGATGTCGCCCTGGTCTAGCTTGCCGTTGCCGTCGTCTTCGATCTTATAGACGTAGTTATAGGAGTACGAGTTGCCCTCTTGCTTGAGGTTTTTAGCGATGAGCAGGGCTTTTGCGCCTTTTTCAAACGACTCTTCAAATACCTTTTTAAGCGCGTTTAGCTCGCTATTTGCGCCGCCGCCTTGATTTGACGGCGTAAAGCTTAGCTCGGCTTTATAGACCTTGCCGTCTTGCAGCGTCGCTTTTTGCCCGTTTGCGTTTAGGTCAAACTCGCCCGCGCTTAGCTGCTTGCCATCAAATACCTTTGAAAAATCAAGTTTATCGTCCGCGCCGAATTTCTCCAGCTGCCAGTTTTTCTCGTCTTTATCCAGCGTAAAGATATATTTGCCTCCGTCCGCGCTCGCGGTTTTACCGTCCTTTAGCGCCTCGCTTATTTTTAAAGTTTGGCTAGGGGCAAATTTGCCTTTTAGCTCGCCTAGCTGGGAGGCGGTTAAATTTATAGGCTTATCGTCGCTGCTGCTAATGCTTGCTATTTTGTCTTTGTTTGAGATTAAATTTGCCAAATTTTGCTTTATGTTTTCCGCCGTATCTAGCAAATTTAGCCCGCCGGCGCCTTTTGCCGCTTCGGTAGCAAACTGCGCCGCGCTAAGGCTTTTTGACGCGGCTGCTAGCACGATGTTATCCGCGCTAAGATTAAAGTCGCGGTGCGCGCTAACGGAGCCTATATATTTTACCTCATCCTTAGTTATTACGTTATCGCCGTTATTTTCGACCTTATATATCTCAAAACCGCCGTAAGTTTTAGCTAGGACTATCGATTTTTCGTTGCCCGCGGCTTTGGTTAAAAACGCCTTGCCTTCGCCGAAAATCTTATCAAACCCGGACGCAAAGCCTGCCGACATACCGCTAACGTAGTAAATTTTGCCGTCTTGTAGCTGCGTTTGCGCGTCTGCGGCTACGTTTAGATCGCCGATAGACGTTACGTTAGAAGCTAACTTAGAGAAATCAAGCTTGTCGCCGTTAGATAAGGCGTTTATAACGACTCTAGACGCGTCTTGCTTAAAGGTAAAGGTTTCTTTGGCATCGCTTGCGTAGACCGAGCCTGTTACGTTTGTTATTTTTAGATTATCGTCTGCGGCAAATTTAAAAGTTTCAAACGTATCTTTATCAAGCTCTAAAACGCCGTCTCCTTGCACGTCGATCTGTTTTTTGGCATTGCCGGCGCCAAAAGATAGCCCCGCAAAGGCCTTTAGCAGCTTTGAACCATTCGCGTTTAGCTCTTGCGAGCTTTGCTTTAGCGTGATTTGCGTGCCGTATTTAGTATGCAAATTTAGATCGCTAAGCTTAGCCAGCTCTTCTACGTCGCTTGCGCTAAGTTCTATATTTTTATCGCTTAAATTTAGCGTTTCTATCTTTGAAACGTCCGCCGTCTTTAAAAATTTCATGATCTTTTTAAAGTCGTCTGCGATATCAAATTTGCCTTTTCCGGCGAGTTTGGCGGCAAATTTAGCGTATTCGTCTACGCTTACTTCTAACGATCTATTGATTTCAAAGCTATCTACCTTGTCGCTTAGCAAGGCATCCTTATCGTTTGAGCTAACGCCAGTTAGTTTTATGTTATCGTTAGCGTCAAATTTATCCGCGCCGATTTTATTAAAATTCGTAGCCGAGATTTTTAGCTCCGCGCCGTCTGAGGTTTTTATGGATTTTATCTTTTCGCCGAAATAATTCAGCCTGTTTTCTACTGCGTTTTGTAAATTATTCGCGCTATCTTCGATCTCTAGGGCGCCGTTTGCGATTTTATAGCTTGAGAGCTTGTCGCTAGATAAAAAGCCTTTGCCGAAAATTTCGTAAAAATCAGCTGCGCTTAGCTTTTGCGTATTAGCTATCGCGCCGTCTTTTAGCTTGTCGCTAAACGCGCCTAAAGCCTTTAGAGACTCTTTGTTAAACGCGTCTTTATCCGTTAGAGTTACGGCCGAATTTGCGATTTTATCCGCAGCTTCTTTGTTGAGCGACGTTAGTTCGGCTACGCTTAGAACGACCGATTTTACGGCGCCGTTAGCAAATTTAGCGGCATTTTGAGCTAACGTTTGTAGCTGGGCGTTTGTTAGCGTGCTATCTTTGCTAAGCTCTACCGCGCCGTCTGCGATCCTGTCTTTTAGCGCGCCGCTTAATATCTCCTTAGCTTTTTCAAAGCTTGCGACTAAAGATTTTATATCGCTGTTTTGCTTGAGCTCGAATTTAACTCCGCCGGTAGTTATGTTTGAGTACGCGTTAGGCAGGATTTTATCCCCTAGCTTGCCGGATAAAAACGACTCTTTGGTTATGTTTTTGGCTCCGTCTAAATTTAGCGAGCCTAGATACTGCGCGCCGTTTTCAAACGTAAAATCATCGCTTGATATCTTTGCGACGTTGCCTTTGTCGAAAAACTCGTAAGTCGTATCGCCGCTTTTTAGCGCGTCGCCTTTTTGCGAATTTGAGCTTAAGCTTTGTTCGTCGTAGGCCTTTACCGCGTCCTGGGATTGCGCTTTTTTCGCAGACCTAAAGGTATAAACGTCGCCGTTAGCGAATTTAACGGCCTTTATGTTTAGCGCATCCGCGTCTAAAGGCTTGGTAGCTTGCGCGTCTTGATAAAATTTGCCCTCTTTTTTATAGACGTTTTCCGTGCCGTCTAGCTTAAGAGCAGGCGCGTCGTCAAAGAGCTTGGTAAAGCCCTGCGCGTCGGTTGCCTTGATGGCGCCGTCGGCTAAAACGTTTTGCTTTAGCGTAAAGACTCCGTCTTTTGCCGTCGGATCTATGCTAACGCCTTTAAATACGATCTTTAAATCATCCGAGTTGCTAAAGCCCGCGTTTTTACCGTTAGCGTAAAGGATAGTGTCGTCGCCGTCTTTGATAAACTGCTTTGCGCCCGCTTGCAATCCGTCCTCGTTTTGAGCCTGCGTAAGCGAGTCTGCGCCTCCTGCAAATTTGACCTTGTCGCCGGGTTTTGCGCCCTCTATGACGACGGTCCCGGTATGCGAGTTAAAATGCGGAACGGCCTCTTTATTTGTAACGTAATAAGTCGTTTGTCCGTCTTTTACGAGCTTATAAACCATACCGCCAGCGCCTTTATCTACTTTTTGCGCGCTGACGCCGTCTGCCGTGCCCTCTACCAGGCCAAACGGTCGCTCGAAAAAGCCGTTGTCGTTAAATTTAACGCCCGATCTAGGCTGGAGGCTGTGGCTATAAGGGACGCCGTTTTCTTGATCTTTGGCGCTAAATTCGTGCCCGTCTTTGGTAAATGCGCCAAGTATCGCCGTGCCTTTTTCCGCCTCCAAGCTATCGCCCGTCGGGAAGTTTTTTACCGTATAAACGTCGGCTTTTAGCGTCTTGCCCTCGGCGATTTTAACCGCGCCGTTTTGGACCGATAAATTTATCTTTTGATCGGCGCTTAAATTTACGCCGTCGTTATCCGCGCTTCTTATGCTTACGAAGTATTTTTTACCGCCGTGTTCTATCTTTGCCGAGTAGCCGATGACCTCGGTCGATGAGGCGGATGCTAGCATCTGTTTTAGCGCGCCCTCTATGCCGTCGTTTGGAGTAGGCTTAGGTTGCGGCTTGGGATCTGGAGTCGGAGTCGGTTTAGGATCGGGCTGAGGTTTTAGATCCGGCGTAGGGTCAGGCTTAGGATCCGGCGTAGGGGCGGGTTTTGGAGCGAGTTCTTTTGAGATTTCATCCTCCGTTTTGCCGGTTACGCCGGAGATGATTTTTACCTTAGAGTTGGCATCTAGCGCAGCGTCTAACTTTGCCTCGTCTACGGTCAAATTTAAGCTTTTAGCGCCCGCTAGCACAGCGCTTTTGATGTCGGTCGCGTTTGAGTGGGGCGTAATGGTTTTATTTATCTGGATAAAAGCTTTTAATTGCTCTTTTATATCGCCGCCGTTTGGAACGTCTTTAATGAGGTCGGCTACGACGTTTGAGGCGATTATCTTGTTTATCAAGAGATTATGCGCATTTTTCGTAGCTTCGTCGGCGGCATTTGAGTGAACGGGGTCGCAAGCGGCCTTTAGCATATCGGCCGCGACCTTTCCTCTATCTTCGCCGTCGTTTAGCTTTTTCGTCCAGCCGGCTTTGCCCTCTTTGTCTAGATTAGCTCCGCCTTTGCCAAATACGTTAGCGTATATATGCTCGACGAAATTTGCGTTTTCGTTTACGCTATCGCCGAAAAACTCTTTTGCCGCTACGGTGTCTAGCATCGTGTTTGCGATGGTAGAAACGCTTAAATTTTGCGTATTTGCAGCACCCAGCCAAGCCTTACTGCCCGCGCCTTCGCTCGATCTGCCGAAGAGTCCGACGTAAAGCGCCGAAATTTGCGTCTGAGTTATATTCATAACGATCTCCTAGATTTAGATTAAAAATATAGGAAATTGTAACAAATCTAACTGAAATCAATTCTTAAAATTACAGCAAAAATATATAAAATAGAAATTACATTAAAATTTTAAGTTTTCTAAAATAAATTCGGCTCTCTTACATAGTTTTTCTGTTCGTATTCCTTGCCCGTATCGTGGTCTTTTAGGAGTTTAACCACGACCGGACTTAGCGCGATGATGGCGATTAAATTCGGCAGTACCATAAGGCCGTTAAACATATCCGCTAGCTCCCAGACGAAATTTATCTTAAGCAAACTGCCTAAAAATATAAACCCGACGACTAAAATTTGCAAGACGCGCACGAATTTGGCGCCAAAAAGATAGCGAACGTTTATCTCGGCAAAATAATACCACCCAAGTATCGTCGTAAACGCAAAGAAAAACAAGCAAACCGCCACAAAGCTATATCCGCCCGTATGCCCCAAAACATGCGAGGAAAAGGCCTCCTGAACGAGCGCGATACCGGTTAGCACGGCTTTGCCGTTTTCAAAACGTATCACGTCCGCGCTTAGTACGACAAAAACGGTGATGTTTAGCACGATAAAGGTATCGACAAACACGCTCATGATACCTAGCACCGCCTGATCTACCGGGTGCTTGACGTTGGCTGCGGCATGCGCGTGAGGGGTAGAGCCCATGCCGGCTTCATTTGAAAACAGCCCGCGCGCGATACCGTATCTCATCGCCGTAGCTATCGTAGCCCCTGTCGCGCCGCCCCAGGCTGCGGACGGATTAAATGCGGCCTCGAATATAAGCGCTATGACGCCGGGAATTTTATCAAGATTAAAGCAAATGATCACAAGTCCGACCGCGACATAGAGAATCGCCATTAGCGGCACGATCTTTTCTGCTACGCGCGCGATGGCCCTGACGCCGCCGATAAAAATCATGGCGCAAATCGCCGCTAAAAACAGCCCGCTAGCCCAGTTTGGTATACCAAACGCCCCCTTAAAGCCGTCTGAGATGGAGTTAGCTTGAACCATATTTCCCATAAATCCGAGTGCTAATATGATCGCCAGCGCAAAAAACGCCGCCAGGGCTTTGGCGTAACGGCTCTTTAGCCCGCGGCTGATATAAAACGCAGGCCCGCCGATCACGTGACCGCTATCGTCCTTGGCGCGGTAAATTTGCGCGAGACAAATCTCGGCAAAATTCGTCGCCATGCCCAAAAACGCCGCGCACCACATCCAAAATATCGCGCCCGGACCGCCCATTATAAGCGCGGTCGTGGCACCCACGAGGTTGCCCGTGCCCACCTGCGCCGCGACGGCCGTAGCGACTGCTTGAAACGAGCTCATACCCGATTTTCCCGCTGCCTCGCCGTGTAGCGAAAAGTTGCCGAACAGCCCGTAAAGCCCCGCTTTAAATTTAAAAATCTGTACGAAGCGAAGCCTAATCGTGAAGTAAAGCCCCGTGCCGCAAAGCAGCGCGATGAGGAAATACGGCCCCCAAAGGAATGAATTTACGGAGCTTACGATATCGGTGAGCATGGATTTTGCCTTTAAATATTTAAAATTTTTCAAGTATATTTAAAAAAAAATAAAATTAGAATAAATAAGAAAAATTTTTTAGCTTGGCTTAAAATTTTGTGCCGACTTTCGGCTTACTAGCGACAAGCGCGTTCTTGCTAGCTAGGTTTTACGGCAGATTTTTTGCGCTCTAAGACGTTTTTGATTGACAATTTCTAAATTTATCCCGCGATGAGGGCTTAGCATGGCTAAAATTTTAAATTTTATACGCGTTTTTAGGCGGCTTTTTACGAGCGATTTGCCGTTTTTATTGCGCGGACGTAGCACGGCAAAACGTATTTGACTCTTGGTTTTACTAAAACTTTATCAAACGCGTTTAAAAGACTTTGGTGCTAAATTGCTTTACCGTCTTTGTCAAATTTGCCCGCCTTTTGCTTAACTAGATTAAAATTTACTGCTTTGCGCCGATTTTTATAAAATTAGGCAAGCCAGCAATGCCTCACGGACTATCGGCGGGTTGCTTTCGGGTTTAAATTTAACGGCAAATTTTACTTCTACCGCACGAATTTAACGCTACCTTATAGGCTTAAACCGCGTAAAATCCTCGACGGTCGCGTCAAGAGCCGCACGCGAATAAAACAAATCATCATCTTAAAAGCCTTGCTTCCAAAGCCCCGCCATTTTCGTCGCTTAACGGTCATGGATACGTTTGGTCCAGCATATCGGCAAAACTACACAGCGGTGCGGCGTGACGGGTAGGGCGCACCCTCTATCTTTAAATTTTCGATGTACGCTAAATTTTGCTCTTTTATCTACACTTCTTTTTAAAATTTGCCCTTATGCTTGCCGTAAATTAAATTTGGCGGAGTAAAGCCTAAATTTAGCCTTTTGATTTGATTTTTGCTAGCCACTCGTCCAGCGTCTTTTCAAAGCCGATGCCGTTACTTTCGTAAAATTTAAGCGGCTTTTCGAGATATTTTTGCTCTACCCAGCCGCCGAAACTATGCGGATACAGATAGTCCTTGGCCTCGGGCGCGGTGTTGATGAGATAGGGCGGGATCTTTAGCGGCGGCTCGTTTTTGACGTAAGACAGTGCGGCGTTTATGGCCTTGTAGCTGGAGTTTGACTTTGGCGAGTGGGCTAGATATATCGCGCATTGAGCCAGGATTATCCGCGCTTCGGGGAAGCCGATCTTGCTAACGGCAGCCAGCGCGTTAGCGGCTAAATTTAGCGCGTTAGGGTTTGCGTTACCGATGTCCTCGCTAGCAAATATCGCCATCCTTCGCGCGATAAAATCAGCGCTCTCACCCGCGTCGATAAGCCGCGCCAGATAGTACATGACGGCATTTTCATCGCTACCGCGCAGGCTTTTTATAAAGGCACTTGCCAGTCCGTAGTGTACGTCGTCCTCACTAACACCTTCGCTAACCGCGTTAGCTCGCAGCGTTTTTAAATTTTCTAACGTTATTTCCTCGCCTAGACTAACGGCAAACTCGAGCAAATTTAACAGTCCGCGCGCGTCTCCGCCGCTACTTTTTACGAGATAGGCTTTGGCTTCGTCCGAGATATCAAATTTAACCTCGCTGCGCACACGCTCAAGTAGCTTTTCAAAATCCTCGCTCGCAAGCGGTTTAAACTCAAAGAGCATCGAGCGACTGCGGATGCCCGAGCTTAGCGTGAAATACGGATTTTCCGTGCTGGCTCCGATGATGGCGGCGCGGTAGTTTTCCATCGGGATTAACAGGGCTTCTTGCTGAGTTTTGCTGAGGCGGTGGATCTCGTCGATGAAAAATAGCGGCTTAGAAAGCGCATTTTCGTGGTTTTTTAGGATTTTGCGAAACTCCTCGATTTTGAGATTTCCGCCGTCAAATTCGTAAAAATCATACTCCATCGACCGCGCGACGACGCGAGCAAAACTCGTCTTGCCGCAGCCTGCAGGCCCGTAAAATATACTGTGCGGGATTTTTTTGTTTTCGATAAATTTTTTAAAAACGCCCACCAGCTCGTGCTGTCCGCAGATCTCGTCTAAGCTCGTCGGACGAAATTTCAAGGCGAAGTTTTGCAAATTTGCTCCTTTTAAATTTTAAAACATTATAGTCAAATTTAAATTAAGAAGCGGATTTACGGGAGCGGACGGGTTAAATTTAGCTCCGCGTCCGAGCTGTTTTGTCGCGCTACGGCTAAATTTACCTTTTTTGGGTCTTTTAAACTAGATAAATGCCGCGCCTGTGCCGATTTTAGCGCCAAAAAAGAGCGCGAAGCCGAAAAAATAAATTTATTTTTAAATATTCGTTTTAAAAAAGAGGCTATAATGTCCGTCTATTTCAAACAAGGAGACATAATGAAAAAGTCATTATTAGTAGTTGCCGCTCTTGGCATAATGGGCGTTAGCGCGTCTGCGGCGGAGCTTTCGCCTTCATGCGAGGAGTATTTTAAACTAGTTGACGAGTTCGTCGAAAAAACAAAAGACAATCCGCAAATGGCGGCTATGAAATCGACTTACGAAGATCAAAAAAATCAATTCGCCGCGCTACCTAAAGATGCCCAAGAAGCTGCTTGCAAACCTGCTATCGATCAAATGAAGCAAGTTATCGCAACTCTACCTAAATGATTTTTTCCCTCCTTTTGGAGGGATATCTCTTTAAAAACTTACGATTTTTTAAATTTAATTTTCACCGCGCCAAATTCGCTAAATTTGCCCTTTTAGGTTTCGTAGCAGATGAGGCAAATTTAACCGATATTTTTACTCGTTTTTCAAAGCCGGCTTACCGAGCGGCATTTAAATTTGCTCCGTTTTAAGCCCAAAACATAAATTTAAGGCTGAAATTTAGCCGATTTAGCGCAGGTTAGTCGCGAATAATCTTTGCTTTTGCCGTTATGCTCGCGATTTTTAGCTCGTAGATATTCATCGCCTTTAGCCCGTGAGCCGCGGCAACATCAAAGGTTCGCATATACTTTGGCGTGTATTTTTCGCTAAGCAGCCGCAGCGCGCGCAGTCTTGCCGCCTCGTCCGTCACGATGTAAGCTTTAGTCTCTGCGATAGCGGATTTGTATTCGGTCGTAAAAACCTTCGCGCCAAGCGCCTTGCCGTCGTCTTTTATTGCGTCTAGCTGCTCGTCCGTTAGAACGGGCACCCGCGCGTAGCTCACGCAAACCAGCGTCACATTTCTGCCGTCATTTAGCAGCTTTGCCTTAGAGCCTGCGGGCGCGCCATGCAAAAATACGCTCCCTCCCTCGCGCACGACCGAGATCGGCACGCTAAAAATTTCGCCCCCGTCCGTAATGCAAGAAATCGTGCCGTATTCGCATGCATCGATGATCTCAAGGCCTTCTTGCACGGTTAGTTCTCTATCTTTTCGTCTCATTTTTCACCTTTAAATTTTTAGAAATTATAAAATTTAAACCCTAAAAAAGAGTATAATCAGGCAAAATTTAAAGGACGGCGATGAGAAAAATATTAATATTTTGCACTCTTAGCGCGCTGGCTTTGGGCGCTCAAAACGCGTGCGAGGAGTACGTGAAGCAAAGCAAAATTTATCTAAACGAGCTTTATGAAATGAAAGCTAAACAACTAGAAAACGATCCGCAAGCATTTAGGCTGTTTGAGCTTAAATTTAGCGAGCTGCAAAAGGCGCAAGCGGGACAAGAGGCTTTAATCAAGCAAAACGACGACGAAAAATTTTGCGAGCGCGAATCGGCTCGGATAAAAAGCGCGCTAGAAGAGATAAAAGCACAAAAATAGGGCGAGTTTATGCCTTCGGCTTTAAACGGCAATAAATTTAAAATGCCCGGCCTAGTTTGGATAAAAAGTGCGGATAAAGCGGCAGCTAGCTAGCAAACGTAAAATTCGGTATGCCGTAGCCGGCTGATTAGATAAAATTTATCTGCCGGTAAAATAGCCACGACTAACAAAGCCCGAGCTAAATTTACGTCTAGTTTAGCTATGACGAAGTTTACTTTGCCGGCTTGCTTAGCTAGAGTTAAATTTTGCCGTCTTAAATTTCGGCGCGGGCGTTTAAAACCGCGTTTTGCGTCGCGGCGTTTTTGATATTTTTACTGCAAATGTGGCTAAGCTAAATTGTCCAATGCGCCTTTGCGGCAAAATTTAGGGTTGCCTCTCACGGCGCCCGCGTCCTATTTTGGCGGGAATTACCCGCGCGACTTTTTTGCAAAAGGACTTGCGCGTCTATTTGGCGCCCTCTAGCCGCGATTTTTTTTCCAGATATTTATCGACGTATTTTTGCATCTGCTTGTCCGCGTCTTTTTGGGCGATTTTTTTCATCTGCAAAAACTCGCTGCTAAAGCCCGGAATTTTTAGCTTATATATAGCCTCTACCAGTCCAAACTGGGTAAATCCGTCGGCTCGCCAGATCTCTTTATCCGCGGCGACGTCTACGATGTCGCTTTTTCTTTTCATGATTTGTAGGATAAAGATAAAATCCATGCGGTTGCTTCTATATTTTTCCTGAAAAATAAGCCCTTTAAAAAACAGCGCGAGCTTTTGGGATTTTCTTAGCTTCTCTTCTTTATCCAGTAGCGCGCCTAGCGCCCCGTACAGCGCGCTGTTGCAAACTTCAAACCAATGCATCTCGTAGTTTTTATACGCATCGTTTATGACGCGAAGATTTTGCAAAGAAAAATCAAACGCCTCCGTTACGACCGCAATCAGTCTATCCTCGTAGTCCTCGGATTCGCAGACGAAATTTCGCACCAAGCTTTCGTATTCGTGCATTTTATTAAATTTTTGCCTTAGCGCCATTGCTCTCCTTTTTTGTTTATCGCTTTAATACAAAGCCAAATCGCCGTCGCGCGTTACGAAAGAAGACTTGATCATCAACGCCTCAAAACTAGGCTCTATCTGCGCGGTGCTGCTATCGTCTAAATAATATCTCCAGATAGACATATCCCTTAAATCAAAAAATAACTCCACCCCGTCGCTAAGTCCGCCGAAGGTAAAAGTTTTATCAGGGTCTATAACCGAGGATGAAATTTCGCTCGCTACGAACTGATACAGCTTGTGCGTTTTATCTATATATTCAAAGAGCCTTGAAATGCCGTAAAAATTTAGATCCTTCGTTTTTTGGACTCCAAATTCATTTACGCGGTAATCGTAGATAATATAGCTCTCAAAGCTGCCTAATATCTCTTTGTAAGCCTTTGGAAACGCTACGCCGTTTTCGGTCTCAAATAGAGCCAATAAGTCAAATTTATTCATAATTTTATCCTTAGGTTTTATTTTTAAGTCTACTTTTACTCTATTTTTGTATTTGATTTTAAACAATCCTCTAATAATCCGAATTTACTACCGTCTAAAAGAATTCCGTTCAGATCTTCGATCATTAGTATAATAATATTTAAATCAGCATCAAACAGATAAATATCTCGTATTTGTCCACAGTCTAGTCTTTCGTAGTGGCTTGCTCTGCAAATTTAATCAATTTCACGTCACTCACCGTTAAATACTAGGCTGCGCTTAGCTTGGCGCCCTTTAATAATCCAAAAACATCGACGCTTCCGCGAGCGGTTTTTTTGGGGGGGGGGGGGGGGGGGGTGGTTTTAAATTTAAGGGTTTTAGAGAAATCCTGGTAGCAAAATCTCGCAAGCGGCATGCTCGCTTAACCGCCCTAGCTTCCGAATAAATTTGTGCTAGACCGCATAAATATTCTTTCACGGCTAGCCTAAAAATTAAAAAATAGCGCGCCTCGGATTAATTACTCGCTAAAATCCGCTAAAACCTCATCCGTGCTTTTAACGTCGGCAAAGATCCCGCTCATCGCCGCCATAAACGCCTTGTGCACGAGCACTGCGGGCAAATTTTCGCCGTTAAAGCTCAGATCCTTGGTCGCGCACGCATCGTGAGCCAAAACTACTTTAAGCCCCTTCTCCATCGCGCTTCTCACTGTAGTATCGATGCACATATGACTCATCGACCCGCAGACCAAAATTCGCTCCGCGCCGATTGCCTTTAACCGATCGTTTAGCTCGGTACCTAAAAAGCTATCCGGAGCGTGTTTAACGATGACGGGTTCGTGCGGTAGCGGGGCGACTAGCTCGTAGATCTGCGCACCGTGCGTATTAGGCAAGAAAAACGTCGCTCCCGCGCGGGTCGCAATGTGCTGAACGTGAAAAACAGGCAGATTTTTCCGCCTAAAAAGAGCTAAAATTTTAGCCGCCTTTTTCGCCGCCGTCTCTTGCCCTACGAGTTCGTTTGTGCCGCCCTTGAAATAATCGTTTTGGATATCGATTAAAACTAACGCCGTTTTCATGCGCGTTCGCTCGCAAATTCCGCGATCTTTTCAGGCGTGAAGCCGAAGTATTCGAACAATGCGCCCGCCTTGCCGCTCTCGCCAAAGCTCTTCATCGAGTAGATTTCACCCGCAAATTTATACCACTCCAGCGCGCTTGCGGCTTCAACGGCGATGACCTTAGTCGCCGGATCTATGATCTGCTCTACGTACTCGCGCGGCTGCTCGCAAAGCAGGTCAAAGCACGGCGCGGATACGACGTTGGCGCCGATACCGCGAGCGGCTAAAATTTCAGCCGCTTTGACGCACAGCTCTACTTCGCTGCCGCTGGCTATCAATGTGATTTTGGCATTTTGCGCGCGTTTTAGTAGATACGCGCCGTTTTCTACGCCGCCTAGTTCGCCTTTTTCAAGCGGAGCGAGGCCTTGGCGGCTAAGCACGAAGGCGCTTGGAGCGCGTAAATTTAACGCAGCCTTCCAGCAAAGCGCGTTTTCGTTGCCATCAGCCGGGCGGAATGTGTAAAAGTTTGGCATCGCGCGTAGCATGCTGAGCTGCTCGATAGGCTGGTGTGTCGGGCCGTCCTCGCCCACGCCGATGCTGTCGTGCGTAAAGATAAAAAAGTGCCTAACGCTCATCAGCGAGGCGATACGCGCGGACGGCTTTAAGTAGTCGCTAAAGATAAAAAACGTCGCACTAAACGGCAAGAAAAGCCCGTATCTAGCGACCGCATTGTTTATCGCGGCCATGGCGTGCTCGCGGATGCCGTAGTGGATGTTGCGTCCGTTAGGGAAGTCGCCCATGCCCTTTAGCTCGGTTTTGTTTGATGGAGCCAGATCCGCGCTACCGCCGATAAAGCCCGGCAGCACGCGCGCGATCTCGTTCATGATGATGCCGTTACTGTCGCGCGTGGCTAGCTTTTTGCCGCTAAAATCAGGGAAATTTATCTTGCTAAAATCAGGATTTAGCAGCGCATTTAGCATATTTTTGCTTTCACCGCTTAGATTTTCTACCTTTTTGTTCCACTGAGCTTCGGCTAGGTTGCCCTTTTCTAGCGCGGCGCGGAAGCGGATCAGCACGTCCTCGCCAATAGCAAATTTACGCTCCGGATCAAAGCCGGCTGCGATTTTAGCGGCTTTTATGATCTCCTCGCCAAGCGGCGCGCCGTGGCTGTGGTGGCTGCCCTCTAGCTCGCCCGCGCCCTTTGCGATACGGGTATTTGCGATGATGAGATACGGGCGCTCCTTTTCGGCGGCTTGCTCGAGCGCAAACTCGATCTGATCGTAGTCGTGGCCGTCGATGCGCGCGACGTCCCAGCCCTGCGCCTCGAACCTTGCCTTCACGTCCTCGCTCCAAGCTATGCTCGTGTCGCCCTCGATCGTGATGTTGTTTGAGTCGTAGATCAGCACGAGGTTGTCTAGGCGCAGGTTGCCCGCAACCGCACAGGCCTCGTAGCTGATGCCCTCCTGCAAGTCTCCGTCGCCGCAGAGGCAGTAAATTTTATGATCGATTATTTTATTATCTGGCTCATTTAGCACGTTT
>CAUQMF010000003.1:0-45881 GCA_963518965.1 uncultured Campylobacter sp. | reverse complement strand
CCCTTTATCTCGCACGATGTCGCCAGCCTGTTTGTGGAGTTGCGTAGTGAAAAATAAATTTACCGATAAATTTAACTGCTTGTTTTGAGTTTATCGTTTTAAAAGTTCTTTTATCGTAACAATGATTTTATAAAATTTACTGGGAAAACTAGTTTAAAATGCAAAAGAGTAGGGCGCATCTTGCTGCACCCTTTAATAAATTTAAGATGCGATCTTGCAAATTTGATCTATTTTAGCTCAAACGCAAGCGTTGCTGCGATCGTCTCGTCATCGCAAATTTTTGAGTCTGCAAACGGCATTTTATGCACCGTTTGTAGTAGCCACTTTCCAGGTTTAAGAGCTAACACCTCTATCGTGCCGTCTGGCTCAGTTTCGCCATGAAATGCACTTTTTTCTTTCAAAAAGCCGTCAAATGTTCCATTAAGCGTAGCACTTTCTAGCGGTTTGCCTTCAAATAGAATTTTAACTTTAAACGGTACGCCAACTTTGAAATTTGCCGGATTTTCAAGCGGAACTATCTCTAAACGCTGATTGGAAGGCTTTGTTACGGAGTCGTCCTTCGCGTTTTTGTTTATGACGCCTTTTGCGCTCATGCTCGCTTTTTTGCAGTATTTGGCGTCTTTGATATCCTCTTTGGTTTTGCCCATATGCCATGTGCCATCGCTAGCTTTTGTCCAAAACGTAGGCTTGTACTCGCCAGCTATAAGGTAAGAGCCGTCTTCAAGCTTGCCTCTTTCGTAGTGGTAGTTTTCGCCGCTTTGTTTTAGGCTAAGCTTTTCGCCATTTTTGGCTATGATGTACGGGGCTTCAAATAGTCCGGTCTTGTTGTCTGGTATCTTTTCAACTGTCGGAAAATCGTCCGCATAGCCGATATCAACGCTAGTTACGTCCTTACTGTTTCCAAATAGCCAAAACTCATGGGCCAAAGAATGGCTGCTAAAAGCCGCCAAAGCCAAAAGTGCAAATAAATGCTTGTTCATTACCTATCCTTTTAGATTAAGATGTCTATTTTTTATGTTTCTAATATATGCCACAAAAATATTTTTAAATTTCTACATAACTAAATTTTGCTATTGCTTTAACAAATTTAGTAATCAAAACTGATTTTGTTCATTTAAATTTATAAAATAATACAAGTATTAAAAATACTTTAGCCACTGAAAATTTAAATCAATGGTGCAATTATATCAAAATAATAACCAATGTCAATATAAAAATAGTTTTTTTATTTTAAAAAACGGCATAGTTAGTTAAGTTACTCAAGAAGGTAAATTTTACTAAAAGACTAATAAGCATAGAGACGAAAGACGAAGCTGTTTTGAGTTTTTGACCTACTTTAAAGCCTCAGCTATCGCCGACCATTCGCTTGCAAGTTTATCTATACTAAATTTGGCATTTGCAGGGCTGGTTGATGGTAGCTTTATCACTACATTTTTGGTCGCTTTTAAAATCTCGTCTTCTAAATATTTTTTACAAATTTCATAAGCCTTACCGCCGTTTGCGTAGACTTGCGTGATATTTGCGGTTTTAAAGATCGGCTCTAGATTTGCAGGCTCGACGGCGGTCATTTTAGCATCGCTCGAGCCCTTTATCTCACACGAGATCGCAGCGTCGTAGATAGCGATGCGGTGAGCGAGCAAAAAATTTATCTTTTCATCCGTGCTTGCAGGCAGCGGAGCATTTAAAATCTGAGCCAGCACCCGCCAAAAGCGATTTTGTGGATTTGCGTAGTAAAAGCCAAATTTGCGAGAAACGACGGAAGGGAAGGATCCGAGGATTAAAATTTTAGAGTTTTTATCGAAAATCGGTTTAAAAGGATGGGTTTGACTCATTTTGCGCCTTTTAAATTTGTCGCGTTAAATTTTATATTTTCAAATTTGGAAGCAAATTTAACCGCCCAAACGAGCGGCTAAATTTACAGATATTTTCCCTCGCAGTCAAATTTGAGCGAGAGAAATTTGCGCCCTACTCGGCTGCGGTGCCGGCAGAGGCATCCTCGGCGCTCTCAGGCGCGCCAGACTCGATCTCGTCGCTAAAGTCAGCCAAGCTTAGGCGTTTTAGCTGGCGGTAGCGTCTTTGCGCGTCGGCCTTGTTTTTAGCCAGCAGCTCGTCTGCGTGCTGCGGGTTAGTTTTCTTAAGCGAGTTGTAGCGAACCTCGTTTAGCAAAAACTCCTCGTAAAGCGACCAATCAGGCTCTTTTGAGGTCATTTTGAGCGGATTTTTGCCCTCTTCGATTAGGCGCGGATCGTAGACGTAGGTCGGCCAATAGCCGCACTTGGTCGCTAGCTCGCCTTGATCGCCGGAGTAGGCCATGCCGCCTTTTATACCGTGCGCGATACACGGCGAATATGCAATCACGAGGCTAGGTCCATCGTATGCTTCGGCTGCGGCGATGGCTTTTATCGTGTTTGCTTGGCTCGCGTTTGAGTTGATCTGCGCTACGAAAATATTTCCGTAGGTCATCGCGATGTAGCCAAGATCCTTTTTCTGCATCGGCTTGCCGCTAGCGGTAAACTGTGCTATCGAGCCAGCGCGGCTTGATTTTGAGCTTTGGCCGCCGGTGTTTGAGTACACCTCGGTGTCAAGCACGAGCACGTTTACGTTCTCGCCGCTAGCTAGCACGTGATCAAGACCGCCAAAGCCGATATCGTACGCCCAGCCGTCGCCGCCGATGATCCACTGGGATTTTTTGACGAGGTATCTTTTTAGCTCTAAAATTTCTTTTACGCCCTCTACGCTTAAATTTTGCTCCAAAAGAGGGGTCAAAATTTTAGCTATTTGCGTCGTTTTCTCGCCGTCGTTTTTATGCACGATCCAGTCGGAGTATAGCGCGGCTAGGGCATTTGGCGCGGCGTCTTTTGTGCGTAGCATCACGTCCTCGATGCGGTGGCGCAGCGTCTCTACCGCGACGTTCATACCCATGCCAAACTCTGCGTTATCCTCAAACAGCGAGTTCGCCCACGCTACGCCCTTGCCCTCTTTGTTCGTCGTATAAGGCGTCGAAGGCGCGCTACCGCCGTAGATCGAGCTACATCCGGTGGCGTTTGCCACGATCATACGGTCACCGAATAGTCTCGTCACAAGCCCGATATAAGGCGTCTCGCCGCAGCCCGGGCACGCGCCGTGAAACTCAAACAGCGGCTGCGCAAAACCAACGCCCTTGACGCTATCTTTGCTCATTAGGTCGTCTTTGTAGGTTACTTTTTTAAATAAATAATCGGCATTTTCCTGCTCGTTTTTCTCCATTTCCTCGGCTAGCGGCACCATGACGAGCGATTTTTCCTTGCTCGGGCAAATTTGAGCGCACAGCTCGCAGCCCGTGCAGTCCAGAGGGCTCACCTGGATTTTATATTTTAGCCCTTTTACCTCTTTGCCTTTGGCGTCTAGGACGTGATCTTGCACGGTTTGCGGAGCGGCGGCGAGCTCGTTTTCATCGATGAGAAACGGCCTGATCACCGCGTGCGGGCAGACGAAGGCGCACTGGTTGCACTGGATACAGTTTTCCTCGATCCATTTTGGCACCATTACGCCGATGCCGCGTTTTTCGTACGCTGTCGTGCCTGATTTAAAGTGTCCGTCCTCGTACCCGACAAACGCCGAAACAGGCAGGCTGTCGCCCCTAGCGGCGTTGATAGGCTTAACGATTTTTTCTATAAATTCGTCGCCGACGTATTTTTCCTCCGCGCTCGCGTCATCCGTCAAATTTAGCCAGCTAGGATCCACTGCGACCTTAACCAGCCCGTCCGCGCCCATATCGATAGCCTTGTAGTTCATCTCCACGATCGCTTCGCCCTTTTTGGCATAGGCTTTGTGCGCGTACTCTTTCATGTATTTTTGCGCGTCGGCAAACGGTATGATGTCTGCGAGTTTAAAAAACGCCGACTGCATGATGGTGTTCGTGCGGTTTTTTAGTCCGATCTCGCGAGCTAGCTTAGTGGCGTTGATGATGTAGAAATTTACCTTTTTAGCGGCTAAAATTTTCTTTACTTTATTTGGCAGTTTGGCAACCGTCTGCTCGGCGTCCCAGATCGAGTTTAGCAGGAACGTCCCGCCCTCGCGGATACCGTCTATGACGTCGTAAATTTCAAGATACGCCGCGACCGAGCAGGCTACGAAGTGCGGATTTGAGACGAGATAGGTCGAGCGGATCGGGTTTTTGCCAAAACGCAGGTGCGAGCGAGTGTAGCCGCCTGATTTTTTGCTATCGTAGGCAAAATACGCCTGCGCGTAAAGCTCGGTTTTATCGCCGATGATTTTGATGGAGTTTTTATTGGCTCCTACTGTACCGTCCGCGCCAAGGCCGTAAAATAGGCACTCTTTCACGCTTGCGTCGCTTAGCGAAATTTTCTCGCCGACTTTTAGCGAGGTGAAGGTCACGTCGTCCTCGATACCGACGGTAAAGCCGTTTTTGGGTTCGCTTAAATTTAGGTTTTCAAATACGGCTAGCATTTGCGCAGGATCGACGTCCTTTGAGCTTAGGCCGTAGCGACCGCCCACGATCACGGGCTGATTTTTGCGTCCGTAAAACGCAGCCTTGACGTCCAGATATAGCGGCTCGCCTAGACTCCCCGGCTCTTTCGTGCGGTCTAGCACGGCGATCTTTTCTACAGTTTCAGGCATCACGTCAAAGAGGTATTTTAGGCTAAACGGACGGTATAGATGCACTTTTAGCACGCCTACTTTTTCGCCCTTTGCGCGCAGGTGATCGACGACTTCTTCTAGAGTTTGCGTGACAGAGCCCATCGCGACCACGACGCGCGTAGCATGCGGATCGCCGTAGTAATTAAACGGTTTATAGTCGCGTCCAGTGATTTGTGAAATTTCTTTTAGATACTCGGCTACGATGTCAGGCACCGCGTCGTAGTAGCGGTTAGCTAGCTCGCGCGTCTGGAAGTAGATATCGTCGTTTTGCGCCGTACCACGAGTTTTAGGGCTTTCGGGACTTAGCGCCTCGTCTCTAAATTTTTGCAGCGCCTCACGGTCAAGAAGCCTATCAAAGTGCGCATAGTCAAGCACCTCGATCTTTTGTATCTCGTGGCTCGTGCGAAATCCGTCAAAAAAATGCAAAAACGGTACGCGACCCTTGATCGCCGCTAGATGTGCGACGCCGGCGATATCCATGACCTCTTGCACGGAGCCGCTTGCTAGCATAGCAAATCCCGTCTGGCGACAGGCATAAATATCCTGATGATCGCCAAAGATAGAAAGCGCCTGGGCCGCGATAGAGCGTGCGCTCACGTGGATGACGCCGGGTAGCAGCTGGCCTGCGATTTTGTACATGTTTGGGATTTTTAGCAAAAGTCCTTGCGAAGCCGTGTACGTCGTAGTCAGCGCGCCTACTTGCAGCGAGCCGTGCACGGTGCCCGCAGCCCCGCCCTCGCTTTGCATTTCGACTACCTTAACGGGCATGCCGAATAAATTTTTCTTGCCCTGAGCCGCCCACATATCGGTGTAGTCTGCCATCGGCGAGCTAGGAGTGATCGGGTATATGCCAGCAACCTCGGTAAATGCGTAAGCCGCGTGCGCCGCAGCCTCGTTTCCGTCCATAGTTTTCATTATTTTTGCCATTTTTCCGCCTTAAATTTTCTTACGATTTTTTAAAAATCTTTTATTATAGAGCTAGTTTCCAAAATATCTAATTAATCAGCTAAGTTACATTTTCAAAAAAGTTCAAATTTAATAATCTAAGGCCCCAAATTTGACTTGACGGACGATTTTAAAAACCGTTCAAATTTAACGGCAAATTTGAGCGCAAGGCTTTACCTTCGCTTGCTGCGATTTTTGTCTTATTTATAGCGTAGAAAAATCGTAAACAAAGCAAAATTTGCGATAGCTAGCGCAAGAAGATGCGTTGCTTCGTCACCGCCGTCTCGCGACATGATTTTATAATCATCGCCCAGAAAGCTTAAGGCTACTTCTAAAGACGGCTCAGCAGAAAATAAGCCGCCGTTAGCTACATACGGGTAATCTCGGTCACGGACGCCTAGTCGCTATTTTACAGCTATTTGGGCAACAACTAATTGGTAAAAATCATGGACGGTATTTATCTTAAATGTAATCAATGTGCTTGAGCGCTTTGAGAAAAAAGCAAGCGTGTTGGTTAAGGCAAAATTTGCCTCTTTGCCCTGGTTCTTGCAGCAAATTTGATTTAAATTTGGCTTGCCGTACTTATCGCTACGCTTTATATACGGTTAAATTTGCCAACTCAATCGAACGCTAAAAATAGCCGTTTATCAAGCTAACTACAGGCTTTTGATCGCTACTAAAATTCTAAATTTACCGGCAGCCTCATCTCTACGCTATAAATTTAACCGCCTCAAATGCGTTTTTAAAGATCAAATTTGAATGCTCGCGCAAATCAGCTTCCTTGCCGTAGCCGCAAACCAGCCCGATACCGGCGATGCCCGCACGCTTCGCCGCCTCCAGATCCATCGTCGTATCGCCGATCATAAAGACGTTCGCCCTATCTTGCGCGCTTGTCTTACCTAGGCGCTCAAGAGCCGCGTTTATAGGCTCGGGGTCGGGCTTTGGGTTTACGACGTCGTCTCTGCCGATCACGGTTTTGATAAACTTCATAACGCCCAAGTGCTCAAGCAAGATGACCGAAAATTTCGATGTTTTCGTCGTAACGACGCCCACGTCCGCGAACTTGTTAGCAAGCGCCAGAGCGCCCGCCACGCCCTCAAGCAAAGACGTTTGCTCCAAAAAAATCTGCTCGTAACGCGCCTTATATGCGGCGATATAATCAGGCACGAGCTGCGTCGGCGCGCCAAGTTCGGCAAACATGACGTCAAGGGGATGACCGACTAGGGTCTTGACCGCCTCGGGCTTTGGAGCAGGCTCGCCGTGAGCGCGAAACGCCGCGCCAAATCCATCAAGGATCGCGGGCGTCGAGTCGATAAGCGTACCATCTAGGTCAAAAAGTATGGTTTTTTTCATTTTGTTTCTTTCTTTTTTGATTGCGCTACCGCAAATTTGACGGCATTTTCGCGTCAAATTTATGTTTTAAAATACTTTGATTTTACTTTTTGTATTTTAAAACTTGCCTTAAGTCGGCTTTTTTAAATTTTAAATTTTCATCGTTTTGGGTTTTGATTTCGTTTTACCTTATTGTAGGCCAGGTACTAAAATCACGGTTTTCTTAAAATACCATGATGTCAAATTTAACTTTTATGTAAGGATACTGTTTAAAATATTGCAGGCAAAATTTCTAGCGCTTGTGCATTTATGCAAATTTATCAAAACTAGCTTGCGGATTAAATTTGACTTATCAACTATGCGAGCGCATAAATATAAAATACGCAAAAAAAACGCGTGATCAAATTTGCTCATCTTGCTTTTTATCTTGATATCGGATGCTAAGCTGCGGCGACGGTATAGAGATACCTTTAGCGTCAAATGCAAGCTTGACGCTTTCTAACATAGCAAACTGTACATCCGAAAAATCATCGCTCGCACACCAAAATCTAGCGGTCAAATTTACGCTATTTTCACCCAGGCTCCCGACCCCGACGAATGGCTTTGGCTCTTTTAGGATCTTTTTGTTTTCGTCAGCTAGGTTTAAAATGATCTCTTTTGCAAGCTTTAAATCATCTTTGTAATCTATGGAAAATGCGAGTTCGACTCGCCTGGTGCCCTCTTTTGAGAAGTTTATTATATTGCTACTTATGATACGTCCGTTTGGGATAATGATAGTTTTGTGATCGGCTGTACGTAAAACGGTGCTAAACATATTGATCTCTTTGACTGCGCCCTGTACGCCTGCGACTTCTATGTGGTCTTTGAGTTTAAACGGTCTAAAAAATATTATCAAAAACCCTGCGCCGATATTTGAAAAAGTATCCTTAAACGCCATACCGATAGCAAGGCCGATAGCGCCTAGCGCAGCAACAAACATAGAGGTCTCGACGCCCAAATTTGCGATAGCGGCTATGATTATGAAAGCCATAAAAAGCGTTTTGATGATATTTAGTAAAAAACTCGAAAGAGTTTCGTCAAGTCTAGAAGAAGTAACTAATTTTGATATAAGATTTGAGATTTTAGCTACTAGCCATTTGCCGATAAGCAAGATGGCGATAGAGCCTAAGATTTTTAAGGAATAGGACGAGATTAATGACCAAATAAGTTCAAATTTAATCTCGTCCATGCATTATTAAGCTAGGCTAATTATTTGTTAAATCTAGCTTCAACGCGTCTATTCTCAGCGCGTCCTTCTTTTGTTTTGTTTGAAGCGACAGGTTTAAGCTCGCCGTATCCTACAGCAGTGATCTTGTCTGCACTTACGCCAAGTTCTTCAAGAGCTTTAGCAACTGCGTTTGCTCTTTTTTCAGATAGTTTTTGGTTATAAGCCTCAGCGCCAATGCTGTCTGTATGTCCGCTTAGAACTACGCGGTAGCCTGGATTTTCGCCCATGAAGTTAGCTACTTTTTTGATCTCCTCAAGATATTTTGGAGTTATTTTGTAGCTATCGAATGCGAAGTTTACGCCGATATCTCTAAGAACGATAACCTTCTCGCAACCGGTCTCGTCAACTACTACCCCTGCCGGTGTATTTGGGCATTGATCAACATCGTTTAAAACGCCGTCGTTATCATCATCAAGGCTTACAGGAGCTGAAACAGGCTCAGCTTTTGGCGCCTCTGCAACCACAGGAGCATTTTTAGCACCGAAGCCAACTGCAAAACCTAGCGTATAGAATAGGTTGTGATCTGCATGCTCAAATTTAATAGCATCTACTGCTTCAGCGCGTAGGGCAAAGTTATCGGTAATTTGATATCTCAAACCAAGGCCGTATTGACCAAATCCGCCGTCATCGTTTTTAACGAATTTTTTTGAGACATCCTCATATCCTGCGCCAAGCAAACCGTAAAGAGATAGTTTTTCAGTTAGACCGAAATCTTTAATGGCATTAACGAAATATCTAGTAGCCTTTCCGTCTACGCCATATTCTCTTATCTTGTTAGTGTGGCTGAGACCGAGTTCTACGTGGTCTATAAAGAAATTTTCAAGGTTTCTTCCGATTCTTAAGCCTATAGCCGACTGCTCATTTGTTCCCAAATTTCCTTCAGGATGAACGCCGCCTATTGTCGGAGTTAGTTCGTAATTGTAAGCTGAATCAGCGGCAAAAAGCGCAGTAGCAGCAACTAAAGCAAGAGCAATCTTTTTCATAAGTTATCCTTTCTTTTGTCCCGTTTTTTCACAAGACTATTTTTTGATTTTATCACTAATTTATAAATCTAAATTTAACATACAACTTGAGACATATCAGTCTTTCCAAATTATATACCTCATCTCCAAAATCTAAAAGCCGATGAAACGGCTTTAGCAAACTATTAGCGTTTAGAGAATTGCGGGCTTCTTCTAGCTTTTCTTCTACCGAATTTCTTACGCTCGACGACGCGTGAGTCGCGAGTTAGTAGACCTTTTGGTTTTAGAGTCGCTCTAAAGTCGGCGTCAAATAGAGCCAATGCTCTTGATATGCCGTGTCTTAGCGCCTCAGCCTGAGCAGAATATCCTCCGCCTAGAGTCGTTGCGGTTACGTCTATAGAACCCTCTTGTTTTGTTAAAAGCAGTGGTTGAACAACTTTTAGCTTTATAGCCTCATGTCCGCCGAGCCAAGTGTTTAGATCAAGTCCGTTTACTAAAATTTTACCGCTGCCCGGTTTTATCCAGACTTTTGCTACGGCAGTTTTTCTTTTACCGGTTGCATAAACTTTCGCCATGATTATTTTCCTTCTTTTTTAGCTATTTGAGCCGTGTGCGGATGCTCGCTGCCGGCGTAAACTTTTAGTTTTTTTATCATCTCTCTGCCGAGTTTTGTTTTTGGAAGCATTCCGCGAACGGCTAGTTTAAACAGTTTTTCAGGTTTGTCAGCCAAAAGCTCGCCGAATTTCTCGCTCTTCGTGCTACCGAAATATCCAGAATGGCGGTGATAAAGCTTTTGCTCTGCTTTATTACTGCCCGTAAATTCGGCTTTAGAAGCGTTGATTATGATAACGTAATCGCCGCAATCGACATTCGGAGTGAAATTTGGTTTATGCTTACCGCGAAGCAGCGTAGCTACCTCGGTTAGCAATCTACCAAAACGCTTGCCTGCCGCGTCAAGCACGATCCACTCGCGCTCCACTTCGTTTGGTTTTGTTATTTTAGTCATTTCTTACCCTTTAGATAATTTTAAGTCGTGATTGTATTCAAATGCACCTTACAAATAGCTTAATTTAAGCTATATTTAAATATCAATGCTTCGAATTTCGTCCCGTAAAGCGTAAAATATCGCCGCCCTCACGCTCAAATTCGGATAAATTTGAGCCAATATTTTTTTGTACTCCTCAACCTGCGCGATATTTTCATCTATATTTTTATCGCTCGTTTTATAGTCGATCACGCAGATTTCGGTTTCGCCAACGCAGAGCAGGTCAAGCTGCTTTAGCGCGCCCTCAAAGCGTAAAGGCTGCTCTTTAAACACTCTCTTCGCCTGCGTGATCTGTTTAAATTTAGGCTCGTTTATCAAATTTAGCCCGCGCACGTAAATTTCATCCAGCTCGTCCTCATCCAAAAATTTATGAAAAGCGTTTCGCATCGAAATTTGCGCCGTTTTTAGCGAACTCTCGTCAAATTTTTCCGCCATCTCGAGCAGATAGTGCAGCGCTAAACCAAAATAAATCGCCTTTTGATTTTTACCCTCGGTTTTGGGCGTTTCGTCTACGGTTTGCTTTGAAATTTGAACTAGCTCTATAGGCTCAAATTTGCCGGATGTAGTCAAATTTCGCGCCATGCTAGGCGTTGGCTCGCCGAAGCTAAAATCAACCAAATCAAGATACTCTATAACCTCGCCGCTACTCTCGTATGCCCCAAAAAAGCTCGGGTTTCTGCCGTTTGCACCCGTTTTTTTTACGATGATTAGCCCGCTGATAGCCCGCGTTAGAGCGACGTAGAGCTTGTTCATATCTTCTTCGCGCTCGAGCCGCGCCGCCTTTTCTTTTAGCCTTGCAAAATCCTCGTCGATGCACTGTTTTTTGACGTTGTGTCGCACCTGCCAGGAGCCCGTACCCGCGTCGTACTCAGCGATGAAATTTGACCCGTCGTGCCGTCCGGCGCCCATTTTATCGCACACGATCACGTTTTCAAACTCGAGCCCCTTTGACTTGTGCACGGTCATGATTTTCACGCCCTCGCCGCTTTTTGCGCTCGCTTTTACCTCAAATCTATCAAGATTGTAGATAAACTCGGTCAAATTTAAATACGGCTGCGCTAGCTCAAGTAGCCGCAAAACGTCCGCGTCGCTCATATCTACGCCAAGCCTGCCCGCTAGATAGTGCAAGCTCTCAAGCGCCGATTTTTGTGGATTTACGCTTAGTTTTACGGCGTTTACGTCCAGGATCGCTTCGGTATTTAGCTTGTAAATTCGCTCGCCAAATAGGCAAAATTTAGCGTACTCCACTACTGCGCGCGCGTTTTTACTCGCTAGCAGCGCCGTCACGCCCTCGCTCACGCTTTTTATGCCAGCTTCGCTCAGCAAATTTGAGATTTTATTTATATCGTCGTTTTTCCAGCAAAGTACGGTGATATCGTCTTCGCAGACCCCTTTTCCAAGCAGAAATTTAACCTGCTGCGCCGCCTCTACCGCCACGTCATCGCCGCTACATACCCGCACAAATCCAAGATCATCCGCCTCCGCCTCAAAATACGGCATCTGCCCCACCAAATTTACCCGCTCGCCCTCTTTTTGTGGCGTTCTTTGCGGTTTAAAATTTTCGATCTTGCCGGCAAATACGGCGTTCGTAAATCTAACCAGCGCCTTTTTGCTGCGATAATTTACCTCCAAATTTTGCGCTTTGATCTGCGGAAAATCTCGCATCAGCTTACCGAAAAGCTCCTTTTTACCGCCGCGAAAACGGTAAATGCTCTGCTTTACGTCGCCGACATAAAAAAAGCTGCCAAGCCCGTTTTGTCCGTATCCGGCGACGATTTCTTCGATGAGCGGACGCATGATCTCGTACTGCGCGACGTTGGTGTCTTGAAACTCGTCGATGAGCAGGTGATTTATGCGCCCGTCGAGCCTAAAATAAAGCATCTGCGCGTCCGTCTCGCCGCCTCTCAAAAGCTCATAAACCAGGCGCGTCACGTCGCTAAATGCGAGCGAATTTAGCCTCTTGTTTAGCGAGATTTTGCACTCTTTGTAGATTTTTAAAAATCTAGCCAGCTCGGCGATTTTATACTCTTCAAGCTCGTCAAAATAGCGTTTTAGCCGCACCTTTAACGTAAAAAACATCTCGTCAAGCTCAGGCGTATAAATTTTAGAAAACGTGCGATAATCAAGGCTTGCGCGCGACATAAAAGATCGAGCTAAGATTTCGCCAGGACTTCCCTCTTTCACGGCGCTTTGCGCGTCTTTACCGCCGCCTCTAGCTAGGACGTACTCACGCATATTTTTTAGCGCTTCTTCTACGCCGCTTTCGTTTGGAAACGCAGCATTTTCGCTGCTTTTTAGCTCGCCGAAATTTTCGTAAAACATCTCCAAACTCTCAAAAAAGCTACCCTGACTGCGCTCGGCCGTCGCTATCAAATTTGCAAGCGCTTTTAATAGCCGCGTGTCCTTGCTCACGCTCGCGACAAACTCGCCTCGCTGCAGCTCGTTTAAATTTTCGCTCACTTCAAAATCCGCACTTAGCCCCAAATTTAAGCAAAAGCTGCGCAAGATGCCCACGAAAAACGAGTCAAACGTGCCGATTTTTAGATCGCTTTCTAAAAAATGAGTCGCCCGTGCGTCGCGCATGGCTAAAATCTTATCCCTGCCCGCGCCCAAAATTTGCTCCAGCTCGGCTAGCTCTGCGCCCTTTTCCTCGAGCCGCAAAAAGGTCTGCACGATGCGCTCTTTCATCTCATTAGCGGCCTTTTTGGTGAAGGTCAGCGCCGTGATCTCGCGCGCGTCGGCGCCCGATAGTAAAATCGCGATAAAACGCACGCTAAGCGCAAAGGTCTTGCCGCTGCCCGCACTCGCCTCTAGGGCCAAAAACGGCTTCATAGCTCGCCTTTCACTAAAATTTTATAGTCTTCGTATTCGCTCATCGCGCCCTTCGCCTCCCCGAAATTTATCAGCGTGTTATTGATGGATTTTAGCTGCTCGATCGCCTCTGCAAGCGCCTCCGTGCTAGCCTCGCCAGCTACCAAATTCATGTTATCTTTTAGATCGTAAAAGTACCCCTCGCAAGGCCTACCCACGAGCGCCTCGTAAAAGGGCAGTTGCAAGGATTTTGTGTCAAATTTTCCGCTTTTATAGTCAATCACCGCCAGCTCGCCGCCGCACACGTCTATGCGGTCGATTTTGCCCGTTATGCGCACGCCCGCGAACACGCTATCAAGCTCTTTTTCAAGCCCATGCACGCGCCATCCCGCCTCATATCTCGCGTCCTCTAGCTGCTTAAATTTCTCCATCTTTATCATCGTTATCTCGCGCTCTAGCGGCGGCGTGTTTAGCTCTCTTAGCACCGTTTCAAATTTAGCAAGATCAAACCTCTCAAATTTAGAATAATACTCAAAAAGCGCCCTATGCAGCGAGTTACCGAAGTCTGCCGCGGACGCGGTTTGCGGCATCACGGGCGGCTGAACGCCCAAGATATATCTGTAATAATACCGCCGCGGGCACTGCAAATAGGTATTTAGCCTGCTAAAAGAGAGCGGGATAGCGAAAAAATCATGCTTGACGATGATATCTTGCTCGAAAATTTTAGGCTTTGCGGGCGTTTTTCGCGTAAATTTTATAAAATTTAGCGCTCGCGGGTTTTGGCTCGGCGTTTCGTTTTGTGCGGCGTTTTCGTCAAATTTATCGGCCGAATTTAGCTCGCCGTCCGCTTCGTCAAAATCAAACAAACTCCGCTCTTTGGCGGTTTTTGCTTGTTTAGGTTTAGCCGCATTCCTTTCGTCAAAATGCGGGTTTATCTCGCCGTCAAATTTCTGTTCGTCCGCAACCGCGTCAAATTCGCCGTTAAACAGCGCCGCATAGCTCTCGTCGCCGTATCTCGCGTCCTCCACGGCGTTAAATTCGCCGAGAAATCTCGATGCGATTTTCTCCTCGTTTGCCGCGTAGCATATCGCCGCTTTTTTTGCGCCGCCGATCAGGCTCTCGTAGTAAAATCTCTGCAAATTTTCGCGGTCTACATAGCCGATAAGGCCCGCCTTTTGGCGCACGCGCGAGCTTAAAAACATCTCGTTTACGCTGCGCTTTGGCACCAAATCGTCGTTAAAATCAAGCACTATAACGCCATCAAATTTAAGCCCGCGACTCTCCAAAACTCCCATGACGCCGATCTTGCCGCCGCCTACGTGATCAAGCCTAAGCCTGGCTAGCTTTATCAAAAATATCTCGCAAATTTGACGCAGCGTAAAGCTAAAATACCTAGCCAAACTTTGCGCGTAAAATAGCTCCTCTCGCGCTTTTTGCGCGGCGGCGTGGTCGCTCTCAAGCGCCAAAATCTCCTCCATAAGCGCTCTAAAATCCTCAAACGAGCAAGGCGCCTCAAAGCCGTTTTTAAATTTCGCAAATAGCTCGCCGCTAACGCCAAATTCATGCAGATTAAACTCAAATTCGTTAAAATTCTGGTAGTTATCCTCGCTCAAATTTACGCGGATTTTGTCGTTTATCGAGGTTACTATGCACTTTAAAATTTGAAAAAACCGCGTGCGCGTGAAGCTCTCGCCCATCGCAAAGTTAAACATCTTGCCGCGGTCGTACAGGCGCAAGATCTCGGCAAAGCTCTCATCGGGCAAGATGACGGCGATATTTTCGGGTTTGATGCCATCAGCCACGAACTCGCTAGCCTTTGTCATCGCGTAGGCCGCTTGCAGGCTTCTGGCGCTAAAGCTTCTTTTTAAAACGAGCGGATTTTTGCGCAAGACGCCAGTTTTTTTTAGCTCGCGCGAGCTCAAATTTAGCTCAAATTCGCCGTATAGGCTAAACTCGCTCGCATCTAGTCCCGAAATTTCGGCTAGTTTTAGGATCAGTTTTTTGTTAAATTTACTGGTTTGAAAGATGATTTTTAGCGTCGTTAGCTTTGCGATCTCGCTAAACAGCTCCCACTCAAATTCGCTCAAAAAGCCGTCCACCTCAAGATAAATCTCGCGAAATTCCCTCACAAACCCGCCGTTTAGCTCATAAATTTCAGGCAGCGCGATGCCGTCGTATAGATTTTCAGCCGCGAGCAGCTCCTTATATCGCGCAAGCACCGCCTCAAGGATACCCAGATGCTCCTCGTAATCGGCGTAAATATCGCTAAATTTTAGATCCGCCACGCTCTTTTTACTAATAGCAAGCTCCTTAAAAAAGCTAAAAAGATAGTCGTTATTTTTCAAAAACGCGAAAAACTCGGACGGGATGCGCAGCCGCTCGGAGGCCTCTCTCACGCTCGCGCAGGCTCGCTGCATCAGCACCAGCGCGTACGCTTCGTCCGCCTCAAAGCGCCCCGGCACCAGCACGGCCTTTTGCTCAAACTGCGCTATCGTCATAGCCTTTGGCACGAGTTCGTTTTGAAATTTCGCGTTAAATTCGCGGATCTTTCGCGAGTTGGTAAAGATGTAAAGTTTGTCTAAATTTTGCATAGAGGCTCTTTGTTTTTTGGCGAAATGATAGCCCAGAGCGGCTGAAAATCAAAGAAAACTAGCGCGCTTCGAAGCTAAATTTATAAAAGCCCGTGTCGTTTGCGTCGGATATTTTTAGCAAAATTTGCCATTTGCCTTTTTTGGGGAGCGTTACGGGCTGCGTTTTTAAAATTTGCCCGTCAAATTTGGCGTTTAAATTTTGATTTTGCTCGTTCGTCGCGGGCCTGGTTAGCAAAATTTCGTGCGTGAAATTTGGCGATTCCGAGCCGTTTTTGGGCTCGACGGCAATCTTAAAATACCCGTTTAGCCCGTCAAATTCGGGCTCAAATTTAAGAGCGTATCTGGCGTCAAATCTGCGCTGACTAGCCTCGATCTCGTTTATATTTTCATCGACGTTTTGGTAGCGCTCAAAGTAAAACTCGTCCATCTCCACGGGGTTTTTCACGGCCAGAATGATGGTCGCTACGCAGGAGGCGACTATCAAAATAAGCGAGATAACGATAGCGTGAGGCCAGTAGTTTTTAGCCATTTTTCCTCCTAAATTTTCTAAACGCGGCGACGCAAACGACAAGCACGATAGAGCCGTAGATAAAAATCCTAAACGCATCTAGCGTCAGGCGGTTTTGGCTGCCGATAGCGTTTTGCAAGCTCACGCCCTTGCTCGCGGCGATCTGTTCGGCAAGATCCGCATAGCCGTTTAGCACGGCGGCGTTAAAGATATCTTTGCCGTTTTTGGACGCTAGTATCGGCAAAATAGAGCCCGAGCTTGGATACGGGCTTAAAATTTTCTCTTTATCAAAAAGCTTTAGCGTCTGGGCGTCGGCAAAAATTTCCACCTTATGCTCCGCTTTAGCAAGCATCAAAAGCGCGTAAGGCGGGGTCAAATTTAGCTGCGCGGCCGCTTCTTTTAGCGTTTTGCCCTCCAAGCTCTCATAAACGGCAACCCCCGCAAACACGCCGCTTTTGCTCGCTAGCTCCTCGCCCAAAACCACTATTTTCTCGCTTACTGCGGGGCTTAATATATTTTGATTTATCAAGACTATCTCGCGAGGCAAATTTGAGCCCTGCAAAGTCGCCGCACAGTAAAAAATAAAAATCAAAAAGATAAAAAATGCGCGGGTCAAATTTGCAAATTTGAGCGCGAGAAAGCGAGAAGGGATAGTTAAATTTGAGCGAGCGTAATTTATAAATTTCATCGGCCAAGTCGCGTATTTTCGCGCAAAACACAAAGCGCGCCGCTGGGATTTAAGCGTAAAATTTGAAAAAGAGCGACAAGGTCTGCGCTCTTTGATTTATCAAATTTCATCCGACGAAAAGGTGATTTGGCGTTAGCACCGCCCACGCCGTAAATGCCGCCGCCGCGATGAGTCCCGCGACGATAAATTTCTCCAAAATCGCTTGCATATTTACTCCTTTACGCGCACTTGTTTGGCGTTATCCGCGCTTTTCATCTTTAGCTCGGAGGCGTTTAGCGAGTAAGGCTTTTGCGCGACTTCTTGCTGCAGCTTGATCGCGTAGTACGTGAGCGCCGCTAGGATCGCTAACAGTAGCCCGGTCGCGATGAGTAGCCCGGTCACTCCGTGTAGGCCAAAAACATTTCGATTCGTGTTTTCCATTTATTCTCCTTTAGAAAGCGAGATGACGTACTCGCCGACGGCTTTTTGCTGCAAGGCGTTTAATCTGCCGTCGCTAAATTTAGGCATCGTACCGATAGCGCCCTTTTTACCGCGCTGCAATACGTCCTCGACAAACTCGGCCGTGCCGTATTTAGATAGATCGGGAGAGTTGCCATCCATACCCTTGCCGTCCTCGCCGTGGCAGGCTGCGCAGGTAGCAAAAAGCTCCTTGCCCGTTTCTACCAAATTTTCGTTTTTAGTCTTTTTTATGCCCGAAATTTCTTTAGCTATGTAGGCCGCGATCGCCTTTGCGCCCTCCTCGTCAGCCATGCCCGCAGGCATCTCGCCCATCGGGTACTCAAGGCCTTTTGAGCCGTTCATTATCGTATCAAATATCCCCTCTTCGCTACCCCATTTAGAAAGGTCTGCGGCCTTGCCGTTTATACCATCGCCGGTTATGCCGTGGCAGGAGGAACACTGCACCAAAAACACGCTCTCGCCCATAGCGTGAAGCGTCTTGGCGTCCACGTTTGCGAAGCGTTTTTCAAATTTAGCGTTTGCGGCGGCGACTTCTTCGTTGTATTCGCCGATTTGCGAGTAGGAGTTTACCGGATAGCCGGCGATCATATACCACAAGGCCCAGACGATGCATATCGCGTAAACTATCGCCCAGCCTAGCGGTACGGGATTTTTGTACTCGCCTATGCCGTCCCAGCTATGCTCGCTTAGCTCGGCCTTAGGTTTTGCTACCTTCATCTGCCCGACCAAGCGACTCACGACGAAAACCGTGGCTAAAACGATGGCAATAGCTCCGATAAGCCCCAGTAAATTTACGTTATCTTCTAAATTAAACCATTGCATTATTTTTCCTTTTTAGCGTTTTGCTCTATGGACGCAGACTCTAAAATTTCCTCGTCGATACCGTCTTTTAGGGCGAGATCGGAGTATCTTTCGTAGTTTCGCCTGCCGCTCTTTTCGGATCTATAAAGATGAAAATAGTATCCGTAAAGAAGCGCGGCGCACACGGCTAGAAAGATAAAAGCTCCGTATCCTTGGATATCTCTTAGAGTCTGCGCATCCATAAATTTGCCTATTTTAAGCTATTTAGATAGGCGATGAGCGCCACTATCTCGCGGATCTCTCCGCGCTCGAAGGCCTTTTTGACCTCTTCGTCCTTCATCTCTTCAACTATAGCGGCGGCTTCTTCTTTGGCGGCTGCTTGCGCCTCCTCGTAGGTACCAAGTCTAGGCATGCCCTCTACGTCGTACGGCGCGCCAAATACCTTCTTCGTCGTTACCGCCTCGCCGTATGCCGTCTCGATATCGGCGTTGTTGCTAAAGTGATGCTTGTAGGCAGGCATTATAGAGCCAGGCACCACGGAGGTCGGCTCTTTCATGTGATTTTCGTGCCAGTCGGTGGTGCGGTAGTTACCCACGCGCCAAAGGTCGGGGCCGGTTCTCTTTGACCCCCAAAGATGCGGACGGTCAAACGCATACTCGCCGCTGAGCGAATACATGCCGTATCTATCGGTCTCGGCCTTAAAAGGTCGAATTTGCTGCGTATGGCAGGCGTTACAGCTATCTTTCATATACACGTGTTTGCCAGCAAGCTGTAAAACCGTCGGCGGCTTGGTTCCCTCTAGCGGCCTAGCTCTGTTGGCAAAATCAGGCAAAATCTCGATCACGCCCGCATAGGCGATAAATATAAAAACCATAACCGCAAAAAAGAAGGGATTTTTCTCTAACCAACTAAACATTAGCAACCTCCTTTACGCCCGCAGGACTAGCGCTTAGCGGCTCTTTTTCTAGCGCTTTGGCGCCAAAACTCTTGTAGATATTATAAACAAATATAAAAAATCCAAGCAGATATAGCAGTCCGCCCACTGCTCTAATCCAGTAGTACGGCACTATGCTTATTACCGTATCTATAAACGAGTAGGCTAAATTTCCGTATTCGTCGGTCGCGCGCCACATCATACCCTGAGTGATGCCCGCGATCCACATCGACGAAAAGTAAAGCACTATGCCGATAGTCTGTATCCAAAACTGAGTTTCCATCAAGGATTTTGAGTAAATTTCGCGTTTAAATACGCGAGGCGTCATGTGATAAAGCGCCGCCATCGTCATAAAGCCGACCCAGCCTAGCGTACCGTCGTGCACGTGTCCGGGTACCCAGTCGGTAAAGTGCGCTAGAGCGTTTACGGACTTGATTGCTAAAATCGGCCCTTCAAGGGTAGAAAACATATAAAACGTCGAGCCTAAAATCATAAATTTGATAAGAGGATTTTCTCTAAGCTGCTGCCACTCGCCGCGCATCGTTAGAAGCATATTTATCGCAGATCCCCAAGACGGCAGTATCAAAACCACCGAAAATACAGAACCCATCGTCTGCATCCAATCAGGCACCGCAGAGTAGATCAGATGGTGTCCGCCCGCCCAAAGATAAAGGAACATGAGGCTCCAAAACGAGAAAATCGAAAGCTTGTAGGAAAATATCGGCTGACCGCTCTCTTTAGGGAGGAAGTAATAAATTTGAGCGATTATCGGCACTGTAAATACAAACGCCACGGCGTTATGCCCATACCACCACTGCACTAGCGCGTCGTTGGCTCCGGCGTACATCGAGACCGAGTGCCACCAGTTGCCATATCCTGAAACCAGCTTGGTCGGTACGGCCATGTTGTTAAACAAATAAAGCATCGCGATACCTAAAAACGTCGCGATAAAATACCAAACCGAGATATAAAGCGTTCTCTCGCGGCGAATACCGATGAGGCCGAATATACTAACGCCCCAAAGCACCCAAAGCACGACCACGCCGATATCTAGCGGCCACTCTAGCTCGGCGTACTCTTTTGACGTGCTAACTCCGGCAAGCAGGCTAAATACGCCGCCTGCCATAACCAGCATATATATCCAAAAGTGCAGCTTGCCTACCGCCATCAAAAACGGCGACTCGCTCATCGAGACCTTTAAAACCCTCTGTCCGATGTAGTACCACGTCGCAAAAACGCCCGAAAGCATAAATCCAAATATCACGCCCGCCGTGTGTAGCGGTCTTAGGCGGCTAAAGGTGCCGTATTCGCCCGCGAGATAGTTTAGATCGGGATATGCCATCTGAAACGCTATGAAAACGCCGACGCTCATACCGACTATCCCAAACAGTATCGTCGCGAACATAAAATACTTGGCGACCGTGTAGTCGTAGCTTAGCGCCCTGTCTAGTCGCATCGATATCCTCCTTTGTTTATTTTGTTATTAGATTGTTATTTTATTAGATTTTTAGTGTAAAATCGCTTAACCGACCTAAATTTACGTTTCAAATTTTACTTTTTCAGCTCGATTTTATAGCCAAGGCCGGGCGAGTTTTTTATAAGACCGGCGCCTACTTTATCGCGTATTCGCTTGATAAATGTTCTAACGGCGGGGTCGTTTACCTTTTCGCCAAACCACACCACGTTTCTAATCTCCTCGGTTAAAACAAGCGTGCCGATACGTTTAACCAAAAGCGAGATAAAGGCCAGCTCTTTTTTGGTTAACGCGATCTCGACGCCGTTTTTTACGAGCACTTTTTTGGTTTGATTAAACGAATATCCGCCAGAAATCTCGATGATATCGGCGCCTATGATTTTAGTTTTTACGATCTGCTCTAGCAAGGCGAAAAGCTCGTCCATATCGATAGGCTTGATCACGTATTTATCGATACCCACGTCGATAGCTTTTAGCAGCTTTTCCTTTTCGCTATATGCGCTTAGGATCACTACTGGCGTGTTTTTTGAGAACTCTTTTATCTGCCTTGACATCTCAAGTCCGTCCATGATAGGCATCATGATGTCGGCTATCACGATATCGGGGCTAAATTTTTTAAATTTCTTAAGCCCTTCGTCGCCGTTTGATGCCGAAATGACCTTTTGAAATACGCCTGCAAAAACCTCTTGCATCGACTCCCTTATACTATCCTCGTCCTCGACTAGCAGTAGCGTTAGCTCTTTAAAATTTTTCATTTTTCATCCTTTAGCGGCAGCTTTATCTCAAATTCCGCTCCAAATTTTACGTTTTTGGCGCCGGCGCTTCCGCCGTGATTTTTGGCTATGCTTTTTAGCATGTATAATCCGATGCCCGTGCCTAAGCTTGGGTGCTTGGTAGTAAAATACGGCTCAAAAATCTTGTCCATTATCTCCTCTTTTATGCCGCCTGCGTTATCCGTTACTCTTATGATAACAAATTTATCCTTTGTTTCTAGGCTTAGAGTTACTTTTTTATCGCTTTTTTTATTTGCCAGCGCATCTTTGGCGTTAGAAAGCAGTATGATCACGGCCTGACAAAGCTGCGACTCAAAACCGTAAATTCGCCCCTCGCTTTTTAGCTCCAAATTTACGTCTATGCCCTCTTTTTCGTAGGTTCCCTGCACCATCTTTAGCGCGTTTTCTATCGCGGCCGAGGGCAAGAAAGCCTCCTTCTCGCGCTCGACGTTAAAAAAGTTTCTAAAATCCTCGATCGTCTGTGACATGCCCTTTATCACGCGCTTTGCGTGCTCGTAGCCGGCCTCGAATTTCTCGTTTGCTTTGACGCCCTCTTTTAGCTTAAAAAGCGTAATGCTAAGCTCGTTTAGCGGTTGGCGCCACTGGTGAGCGATGTTTGCGATCATCTCGCCCATAGAGGCTAGACGCGACTGCAAAAAGAGCATTTTGGTCTTTTCCTCGTTTTTTTTAATCTCGGCTTTTACTAAATTTTCTAGATTTTGGTTTAAATTTACGAGCTTGGCCGTCTGCTCGGCGACTCTGTTTTCGAGATTTTCGTTTAAATTTAATAGCTCTTTTTTCGTCTTTTCAAGCTCGTTGTTTAGGTTTATCACGTCCGTCACGTCATACCTGATCGCAAGAAACTCCTCGATCTGCCCGCTTAAATTTAAAATCGGGATAATGGTCGTGTTTAGATAGACGTCGCGGCCGTCTTTGGTGCGGTTTCTTATCGTGCCTTTGTGCACTTTTTTGGCTAAAATCGTCTCCCAAAGCCGCGCGTAAACGTCCTTTGGCACCTCGGGGTGGCGCACGATGTTGTGATTTGCGCCGATTAGCTCCTCGCGCATAAAGCCCGACATCTTACAAAACTCGTCGTTTACGAAGGTGATAGTGCCGTTAGTATCGGTCTTTGAGACGATGTTGCTAGCCTCGATAGCCTCTTGATACTGCTTAAATCTTGCCTTGATGTTATCCATTGCTCGCCGTAAATCCTATAAAAGCCAGGTAAATTCCGTAAATTATTATCGCCGCGCCGCTTAAATTTAGCGCATATTTTTTAAATTTTTCGCTCAAAGCCTTTAAAGCCAGCGCGTAAAAACTCATCGCAAAAAAACTAACCGCGCCAAAAGTCGCGGCGATGGCTGCGCCCTTTGCCCCGCTGCCGCTAGCTACGGCTAAAGCTAAAAAATAATAAACCACTCCGCACGGCAGCAGCCCGTTTAAAAACCCGAGCACTAAAAACCCCGACACACTATTTTTGGCGATCGCGGCTTTCATTTTTTCGTTTAAAATTTTGGATAAAAATGCGTTTTTCTCGATGAAATTAAGTAGCGTCCCGCGCCCAATGAGCGCCACGCCCAAAACCGCCATAAAAATGCCGACGGCAAAGAACAAGTAGCCTCGCGCCGCAAGAGATAGCGTAAATACGCCGCCAAACGACCCGAAAATAAAGCCAAGTAGCATATAAGCGCAAATTCTAGCCAGGTTATATCCCGCTATCATCGCCGCGCTAAAAATTTTACCTTTGCCGCTCAAAAACCGCGCGAGCAAGATAGCAAAACCGCCGCACATACCTGCGCAGTGACCCACCGAACTAAGCGCCGCGACACTCAAAATCGAAACAAACTCCGAGCCGCTCATCAAATTTGACCGATAGATTTCATTTGCGAATTTTAGCCGCGCTGGGGTTAAATTCGGCTCGCAAATTTAACCCTAAATTTTGCTCAAATTTGACCGCGACTAGCAACTATAAAATTTCTAAAAATTGTTTAAAGATATATTTACTCTCGCTAGGCCCGCCGCTAGCTTCGGGGTGATGCTGCACCGAAAATACCGGATAATCCTTGTATTTCACGCCCTCGATCGTGCCGTCGAAAAGATTTCTATGCGTGATCTCGGCGACCTGCGCGATCTCCTCGGGAACGTTGTAGTTGTGGTTTTGCGCCGTTATCTCGACTGCTTTGGTTTGCAAATTTAAAACCGGGTGATTTGCGCCGTGCTGACCGAATTTTAGTTTGTACGTCTCAAAGCCAAACGCGTTGCTAAGCAGTTGATGGCCGAGGCAGATACCAAAAATCGGCACCCTTGCTTCGATCAGTTTTTTTATCTGCGCGATCTCGTTTTTTAGAGCCTTTGGCTCGCCGGGCCCGTTTGAGAGAAACACGCCGTTTATCTCGCCTTTGTTAAATTTAGCGATGAGCTCGTCTGCCTCGATGTCGTGCGGATAAATTTGCGTCTCAAGGCCCACTTCGCAAAGCTCGTTTAGGATGTTTCGCTTCACGCCGTAGTCGATGACGGCGATCTTTTTGCCATTTGATTTTAGCGGAGCGTATGATTTACTCGCGTGATCCCAGCCGCCCTTTTCGTGAGCGTAAATTTGCTCTGTGCTCACCTTTGCGACATAGTTTATCTCTGAGATTCTAGGCGAGTTTTCCAGAAGCTTTTTTAGCTCTTTTTCATCTGAAATTTCAGTCGATATTACCGCGTGTAGCGCGCCGTTATCGCGTAGCATCTTGGTTAAAAATCTCGTGTCGATATCGTAAACGCCGAATTTACCTTGCTCTTTGAAAAACTCTTCCAAGCTTTTTTGCGAGCGGAAATTTGACGCGGTAGAGTTAAAATCCCTCATCAAAACGCCGCTAGCATGGATTTTCGCGCTCTCCATATCGTCCTCGTTTACGCCCACTATGCCGATCTCAGGCATCGTAAAGACGATAAACTGCCCTGCATAACTAGGATCGCTCATGATCTCCTGATAGCCGGTTAGGCTTGTATTAAAGACCATTTCGCCGCTAGCCGTACCGCCCGCGCCAAAGGCCTTAGCCTGCAAAAAAACGCCGTTTTCAAGGTAGATATAAGCTCTCACAGCATGCCTCGTTTTCTTAGCTCGTCCTCGTAGAGCCGCTCAAATACGATGTCGTACTCCTCGGTGCCCGGGATCAGCTTGCGCTTGTAGCCGTCGATCTTGTCGATAACTACGTCTTGTAAAATTTCATACGTTTTTAGGTACTCTTCGATCGAGCCGTAGATGATGTTTTTGATACGGTTTTCGGAGACCGAGTAGTCGATGAGTCCCTTTTTCCAAGCGTTTTGTAGCACGAGATGAGCGACGTTGCTAAAGCGGTCTTCGTAAGAAAGGATGACGCCGTACTCTTTGGCCAGCTTTTTTTTCACGAGCCAAAACATATTTTTTCTATCGACTTGCATGCTCTCCATATCGTCTTCGTTTTGGGCTAGCACCTCGTTTACGCGCTCTTCAAGCGCTTTTTCTTTTTGTAAATCTTCATCTAAAACTTCTTTCGCGCATGCCGCTACCGGCTCCACTCCGCGCGTTAAATTTACGAATCCGGACTTTAATAAATCAATAGCGATTTTGTGCGCGATGTAGGGTGTGTGTGGGAGTTTTATACGCATTTTTACCTCTCTTTTTGGGCTTGATTTTAACCAAAATTTGGTAAGAAATACCTAAAATCTCACGGAGTTTTTGTTTTGGCGGGCGTTTGTTTTTAGTAAAACTTAAATCCAAATTTGACGCGCGGATAAAAGCATTTTTGGCTTTTTTAAGACCGGATATTAGTTAAATTTAGGCTTTAGCGTTAAATTTGACCGTAGTAAATTTTAGGTCAAATTTAGACGCGAACCGAGATAAATTTAGAGCGCCGCGGCTCTAAATTTACAAATTTAGCAGATTTCCAGCTGGGCCGTCGGGCGAGGTCGGAGAGACTTCTTGCGTTACGTTTTTTTCAGCCTTTATAAACGGCGGGCCTTGCTTGATCAAAAGCGTGATTTCAGACGCCGCGGTAGGCTCCATTTTAGCCATGATGGCGGAGATTTTTTTAGGGCTTAGCGAGTACATGATGCTAGCTGCGTCCGCCCTATCCATCGCGCTTAACACGTCGGCGGCGGCTTGATCTTTCATCTTGCCGTAGGTCTCGCCGACCTTGTCGCTAGTCATCGTTTTTAGCTCTTTTAGGATTTCGTCGTTTTTCTTTATCAGCTGCTCGGTCTGCTTTTTTTCCTCTTGCGCGCGGGTTAGAGTCGCGTTTATCTCGGCCTCTTTGGCGGCTAGTTTGGCGTTTCGCTCCTCAAAAAGCGCCGCCGAACTCGCACGAAAAGCCTCCAAAGCCTGCCTTGCTTCGTCTATTTTAGCAAGCTCCCTTTTTAGCTCGTCTTTTCTGGTTTCAAAGATCGAAACGCAGTCCACCGGGATCTTAAAGCCGCTTTGCGCCGGGCTTTGAACATTTGCGCCGTTTGCGCCCCAAACGCATAAATTTAAAGTTATTAAAATCAAAAATTTTTTCAAGCCTTCGCCTCTTTTTGCCTAGTAAAATTCATCGTCGCAAACTCGTCCAGAGCCGCCGCTTCGGCCTTTTTTATCTTTTCTATTTGCGCGCTAAATTCCTGCGTTTGCAGGTACTTCATCTTTTCGTACTCTAGATTGGCCACCTTGTGCTGCCGCTCGAAGTGCGCGATATTTTTTTTCATTAGCTCAAGCCGCTCGGTTAGCAGATTTTTCTCTCGCCGCATGGCGCCAAGAAGCTCCAGCGATCCGCGCAGATCGATCGCAGAGCCGCTTGATGGCATTTCAAATTTTGAAATTTGCTCGGCGGCCTGCGCTATGAAGCCCTCTATCATCGCGGCTTCATTTCTGGCTCTTGCCAAATTTAGCTCGATTTTGTCTAAATTTCGCTTTTTTATATTTACGATTTGCGTAAATTTGCTTTTCATCTTAGCAAACTATCGTGTCTTCGCGCTCCGGGCTAGTAGATACTATGCCGACTTTTACGCCCGTGATCTCCTCGATGCGTTTGATAAAGGCCTTTGCATTTGCAGGAAGATCCTCAAATTTACGCGCCCCTTCTACCTTATCCCAGCCGTCAAGCTCCTCGTAGACAGGTTTTACACCCTCCAAATCGCTTGGGAAATACTCGATTATCTTGCCGTTTTTTTCGTAGGCTTTGCAGATTTTTACCTTTTTAAAGCCGTCTAAAACGTCAATCTTCATCAGCGCAAATTTATCCACGCCGTCAAGCCTCGCCGCATATCTCACGCCTACTGCGTCAAACCAACCCGTGCGGCGCGGTCTGCCAGTCGTTGCGCCGTATTCGCGTCCGATATCGCGTATCTTTTCACCGTCCTCGCCCATATCCTCGGTCGGAAATGCGCCGTTGCCAACGCGCGTGGTGTAGGCTTTGATGATACCGATCACCTCGCCTACGTTTTTAGGGCTTAGTCCGATACCGCTGCAGCTACCTGCGGTTACGGTGTTTGAGCTAGTTACGAAAGGATACGTGCCGTGATCGATATCTAGCAGCGTGCCCTGCGCGCCTTCTAGTAAAATTTTCCTATTCGCGTCTATGGCTTCCCAAACCATGTGCGTGGTATCTACGATAAATTTACCCAGCGCCGCCTCGTAACTCTTTAGCTCGCCCAAAAGCTCCTCGCGAGCAGGCGCTTTGACGCCTAAAACGTCTAAAAACGCTTTATTTGCCGCAAAATCGGCCAAGATCGCGTCGCAAAGCTTTTCGGGATTTTTTAGCTCTCCTACGCGGTGTCCGCTACGGCTGATCTTGTCGCTATACGCAGGCCCTATGCCCTTACCCGTCGTGCCGATGGCGTGCGCGCCTTTGGCCTTTTCTTTGGCTTGGTCGATTTGCGCGTGATAAGGCAAATTTAAATGCGCCTTGTCGCTGATAAATAGCCGCCCCGAAACGTCTCCAAACTGCTTTAGCTCTTCGATTATCTCGGCCGGACAGAGCACGACGCCGTTGCCGATGATGTTGATTATATTTTTATGAAGTATGCCTGAGGGAACCTGATGCAGTGCGATTTTCTTGCCCTCTACGACGATCGTGTGACCCGCGTTGTGCCCGCCTTGACACCTGCACACCATATCGTAGCCGCCGCTTAGCAGATCTACGATCTTGCCCTTGCCTTCGTCTCCCCACTGCACTCCCACTATCACGTCAGCCTTGCTCATACTCTCTCCTTTTGATCTAAATTTTCGATTAACGCGTCGGTATACACGCCAAATCCGCTGCTTTTGATGCCTTCTATCTCGTAGTTGCCGCCGCCGCTTAGCACGGCATTGCCGTCTAAAAATCTAAAAAACAGCTTGTCATAATACCTCATCTTTGAATAATATAACGGAACAATTCTTAAATTTTCATATTTTACCGCCTGCACTAGCTCTTTTATCTCAAGCAACGCGGTTTTTATCTCGTTTGGAACCAGCGGCAAAATCTCGTCGATGTCGCCCACCGTATTTACGAAGGCTAGCCTTTTTAGCCACTCTTCGTTTTGATTTAGGATTTTTTCGATCTCGCCGTGCTCAAATATCGAAATAGGCAAATTTAGAAGCCTGCACACGATCTGCGGGATCGCGATGTGGCTGATTTGCAGCACGGGCGCGAGGTCAAAGGACTCAAAAAGCTCCTTTGCGATCTTGACGCTAGTGGCCAGATCGCTCTCGCCGATTAGCTCGGCGCCGATTTGATAAATTTCGGCGCTAGGATACTTAAAAACCGGCTGGATATAAAACCAGCGTTTAGGCTCGGTGTCTTTTAGGCGCCTAAGCACGATACGCACGACGTCCACGGTGCTATCGGCGCGCAGGCTGATTTGGTGATTTTCGTGATCGCTAAAGCGCACCAGAGCCGTGGGCTGCACGCTTAGGTGCTGATGATACGAGAAAAACGGCGTCACGATCTCGTGAAATCCGTTTTTTTCCAAAATTTCGCTCGCCGCGCACTCGATCTTTCTTTTTAGTTTCGCGCTTTGTCCGAAATACAGCCTCGTGCCGCTCGGTATCTCGTGCTCATAAACGTTCGCGTCAAATTCGCTCACTCTTGCTCCTTTGCTTTTGATTCATTTCGGTCGCTCCAGGCTCTCTCCACGGTAGCTCGTGAAACGCCGCGACGAAATACGCGGGCTTGCCGCCCTCAAAAATCGTAACTATACTAAGCCGCTCTAGATAAATTTCGCCGTTTTTGCGCTTGTTATAAATCTCGCCGCTATAAAAGCCGTTTTTTAGCAGGCTTTGCCACATATTTTCGTAAAATTTAGCGTCGTGTACGCCGGACTTTAATAAATTCGACGGCTTGCCGACGACCTCGCTCTTCTCGTATCCGGATACTTTGCAAAAAGCGTCGTTTACGCCGGCAAAAGTTCCGTCTAACAAGACTGTAGCCACGCCCTCGCTAGAGTTTGCCAAAAGGCGCAAAATCGCCTCGCCGCGCAAGCCTTGTCCGCTTGATAAACTAGACGCCGCACCTTGTAGCGAGATTAGGTTTCGCGACAAATCGCATTCGATAAAATATCCGATCGCCTCGTCGATATTTTTGCCGTCTTGCGAGATAAATTTAACGAAAATATCGCACTTTACGCTCTCTAAATTTTTCCTCATCAACCTGCAAGGCTGCAAGCTCTCAAACTCCTTTTTGCGCAAATTTGCGCCGTAGAGTCTAAATTTGATATTAAATTCGTTTAAAAATTTATCCAAATCATCCGGATGAATGATGTTTTTAAAGTCAAAATCCGCGGCAAGCATCTCTGCTGGTTTGTAGCCCAAAACGCGCTTGATGCTATGCGAGACGCCTGATACCGCGCCTACTAGCCCGCCTTTCCACGCGACGCTAAATGCCGGCGAATGCTCGCTCATCAAATCTTCCTTCGCCGCGTTTTTATTTAAAGCGTCGCTTTGCGTGACGTCTTCTATCACGCAAAAGCCGATCTTTTCGCCGCTGCTAAGCTCGTAGTTTTGTTTGCGGATGCGTATTTGTCTAGTTTGGCCGTCCGCCGCGATACGGCTCGTTTCGTAAATTTGCGCGCCGTCTTCTTGCAAAATTTTGATTTGAGCCAAATCTGGCGCGTTTAGCAAGGTTAAATTTTTGCCCTTTATCTCCTCCGCGCTAAGTCCGTAAAATTCGCACGCCTTCGCGCTAGCCTCTATTATCTCGCCGCTTTTTGCGTCGATTAAAAGTAAGATAAAAGGCCCTTTTTCAAACAAAAATCCAAACTTACTCGAGTATCTCTCAAGAGCCGCTTTACTCGCCTCGCGCTCGTCAAAAAGGCTCTTTACGTCGCTTGCTATTTGCTCAAAATCATCTATCTCGCCGAATTTTAAATACCCGCTTATCTCCTCGCCGCGCCTTGCTTTTCGCGTTAAATTTTTGATGACGTAGATGGGCTTTACGACGTTTTGTTTCATAAATTTAGCGTAAAATAGCGTAAAGAGCGAACCAGCACCCAAAAATACGCCGCAAACTAGCAGAAAAATTAAATTTTCGCGCACGAGTTTGTTTAAGGGATAATAAGACACAGCCGCAACGCCTTCGTTAGGCACTTTTGCCGCGAGATAGATGTCTTTTTGCGGCGAATTTAGCGCAAATTTTATCCCTCCGCCAATGTAATCGGCAGGCGCGCCGTATACGTCAAATATCTTTTTACGCTCCAAAACCAGCTCCGTATCGCCGTGAAAAAGTATCTCGCCGTCGTCTGAGACGACAAATGATTTCGCGCCGCCAAAGCCGCGGTTGTTGGTTAATTCATCATAAATGAAAGAATAATTTATCAGTACTGCTAAAATCTCTCCGCTACTCATCTTTATCGCGGTAAATCTCGATGCGGAGTCGCTTTTATCAAGGGCGAATTTAGAGCGCAGAGTCTCGCCCGCTTCCGCGTCCGACCAAGGCTTAGATGCGAAAAAATCTCTATATTTCGCGCCTAGTTTCTCGTCGGTCGTAAATTTTATCTCGCCGTTTTTATCGGCTATAAAAAACGCGACGTATTCCGGGCTATTATTTAAAGAAAATTCAAATACCGTCTTAACGTCGGCGGCATTTGCGGCGAGGTATTTTTCTATCAGCCTTAGCTCCGAATCGGCAGCCGCGAAACGCTCGGACAAAAAGTTGCTAAAATAAGCATTCTGGGCGTAAATTTCGCCTTTTACGTCTTCAAATTTCAAATTTACGCCAAAGCCGGCCACGCAGATTAATGCGGCGATAACGATAAAATTTACCATATATATCTTGCTTAAAACGGCGTAAGAAAGGGCATTTTTATCGAGATTAGACTTAGCCAAAAGAAAAACCTTAAATTAATTTTACATAAACGGCTTATTGTAGCTGAATTTTGCTTGTTTTAAGATAATAAACGTAGAAGTTTGGCGAGAGGATGAGAGAATCGAACTCCCCGCGAAGCGGTCAACCGCCCCGCCATCGGATTTGAAGTCCGCGGACGCCACCAGATCGCCTTATCCTCCGCATTTTTAGATGACGATGGCGATTATAGCCAAATTTATATAAATTTTAGTTTGATTTTTATAGTATTTAGGCAAAATTTTATAGGCTCGCGATGGATTTTAGGCTCTTTTTACGGCAAATTTTACGCGCTCTCGCGTTTTTGGCTCCCGCTATTTTTTTGGGCGGATGCTTAGAGTATTTCACCACCGTGACGCCGCTAACGGGCATAAACGTATACGACGCCTATCAAGTGAGCCAAGACGAGCGGGGCATCTACTCCATAGCCAAAGATAAAATCGTAAAAACCAAAATTCAGACTAAAATTTTTGGCACGAGCGGCCTTAGTAACCTAAACGTGGACGTGGAGAGCTTTTACGGCGACGTCTACCTCATCGGCGTCGTACCGGACGCCGAGCACAAAGAAAAACTCGTGGAATTAGCCAAAAATACAAGCGGCGTAAATAAAATCTATACGTATATACGCTTCCCCAAAGACGGCGGCGAATGCGAAGGCAACCTCGCCATAATGCTAAATTTAAAAAATAATCTTTTTAAAGACAGCATAATAAGCGGTACGAGCGTGAGAGTGAGCGTTGTGCAGTGCAACGTCGTATTTACGGGCATCATAACCGACATCGAGCAGGAAAAACACGCGATATGGTACGCCAAGCACATTAACGGCGTGCGCGACGTTTACTCATTTTTGAAGATTTTTAAGGATTAAATTCGCCGCTTTAAAGCGCTAAATTTCGCACCAGCCGGCGCAGGCGAAGTTTGCGGGCGCAGATACGCTCTAAAGCTTAGCGAGCCGGCAAAGCCGCAAAAAGCGTTGTAAGCGGTAGATACGCGGTAAGGCTCTAGCAAATACTGCACGCTCTTGACACCCGGCAAATTTTGCGCGCTAATTCGCCCGTTTTAACCGCAGTTTTTGGCTGCGGCGGCTAAATTTAGACCGCCGTTTAGTTATCAAACCAAGCTAGACTAAATTTGCTTTTAAATTTAAGGGTTTTAACTCGCGCACCGTAAGCGTAAAATTTGACGTTTAAATTTAAGTTTTAAACAGCCAAAATAAGCAACCGACTCGCGCGTACGTTTAATAAATTTTAGCCGAATTTGCCTAGCTAAACTAGGCTAGAGAAACGAACAAGCCAGGCAAAAACGCTGCGGCGCGCGGTTGATGAGCGGTCGCAAAACCACAAATCTATACTGACTAAATTTAAATTTACGCGCCTAGACCCGTATCTTTAAGATGCTAAATTCGGCTTTTAAATTTGATGCCATGTATTTAAATTTCTTTAAACGAGATCATTGCTTGAAATCATCTTGCTTTTTTGTTAAAGGGGAAGGGGCTTGAATACGCTCTGCTAGCAGCTCTCAAAGAGAGTGCGTCCTAACAGTAGCAAACGAAGTGCAGCTAAGCACAAGGCGAGGCAAAGTCGAAGCAAAAGAGCCCCTTTTTTTCGGGAGAGGAAGGGGGTTCTACTTACGAAGCGTCGCCCCTTTCTCTCCCGTCTGCTTGCAGCCGCTAGCGTAGCGACGCAGAAGCCCTCTCCAACCCCACTGCACGTGAGAGGTGGCGACACTGCTTTGCTAGCGCAAAGCGTCGCAAATTTAAATTTAGTGTTTTCAGGGTACGGGTCTTGGCAAGTAAAATTTACGAATTTATCAAGATATGAGATAAACCTTCCAGACGGATTGTGTGTAGTTTAAATAGTTTGCGGCGGATACGACGGGAGCGGACCGGTCGTCCGTGACCGAGTATCCTAGCCGAAAACTATTTGAAATCCAGCCGAGCCGGGGAATTAAAATTACTTCTTTTTCATGTCGAATTTATTCGCCATAAATCCAACTAGTCCCACAAAGAAAAGTCCGCCGCAGATATTGCCTAGCGTGACGGGAACTAGGTTTTTACCGATGAAATTTCCCCAGTTTAGCATTTCTAGTTTTTCAGCCGTGATGCCGTGCCCTAGAGCCGTAGCCGCAGCGGTGATATCTCCGCCGTTTGCCGCGATGTAGTGAGCTTTAGCGATGATGGCTTCTGTTATGATAAACATATTTGCCACGCAGTGCTCCATAGAGCATGCGACAAACGCGCCGATCATCCACATAATGGCAAAAAATTTGCCCGCTAAATTGCTCTCGCTGGTCGCAGTCCAGATAGACATACAAACAAACACGTTACAAAAGATACCGCGAATAAATAGCTCGTGAAACGGCGCGGTAACCTTGCCTATACCTGAGGGTATAAAGTGCTGCAAGATATAGCCGTCGTATTTTAGCGGTAAGCCGGAGTAGTAATACATATAAGCAATTAGCGCGCCGCCGACGAAGTTAAAAACCCAAACGATCGCCCAGTAGCTAAAGGTTTTGCCTAAATTTAGCTTGCCTTCATACGCACTAACGCCGCTTAAAACCGAGCTCGTAAATAGATGTCCGCCGTAGAAAACGACCATCATAAGTCCGCAGCTAAAGGTGATGCCGCCGATAAAATTTGCAAGACCGATAGACTGTTTTTCAGCCATGCCCACGGTCGAGTGCGCCCAGAAAATATCGCCCATAGCAATCGCCGCGCCCGCCATGATAGCTAGAAAAATAATGCTTACTAACGGAGTATGCGCCTTGTGCTCCATCGAATTTGACACCGCTTGCGCGGTTTCTGCAGGATTTAACATCTTCTCCTCCTAATTTAAATTTTTATCTATTTCCAAGATACGTTCAAAGGCTTTTTGCGCGCTTTTTTTCGCATTTTCGCTTAAGCCCTCTTTAAAATCAAGCACGTTTTCAAGCAAAACGCTAATGCCTAAAAATAGCGTTTTGGGACAAATTTTACGCAGGTAGCTTAAAAGTACGGGCGTGGGCAAGTTGTGCGTCGAGTAGATATAGTCGCGCTCGTTGCTTAGATCAAAAAATTCGATCGCTCCGTCCTTAAACCCGCTCATCGCGTCCACCACGACGATGATATCGGGTGCAAATTCTCTAAGCGCGCCAAACTCGTTTTCAGGCACGTCCTGTCCGTAAAATACACGCCAATCTTTCAAATTTACCTCGACGATTCGCCCCGTTTCGTTGCCTACGTCGTCGTCGCCGCGCAAGGGATTGCCGATGCAAAGCAAAGCCTTTTTCATCTCTTTTCCTTTCTTTTTTGAGCGCCTTTAAATGAGCTTGAAAATTTTAGCCTGCGATGGACTACATGTCCTATCTCGGCTAAAATTTTCTGCGCAACATTTAAATTCATCTCAAAAATCCTTCCTAAGCACCAGATATCCCTCGCGCAGATTTTTAAGCTCTTTTTTTAGCTCGCATTCGCAAAGCTCGGGGATGAGCCTTGCCGCATGCTCCCTAAATATCTCCACTTCAAAATACTTGCTTAAATTTCCCAGCTTAAATTTGACGTATTCGCCGCCGCTAGCGACGATACGCTCAAACTCCTCGTCGGGTATTTCAAGCGATTTTTCGCTAAAGTCCACCGTCCCCACGCCGTGTCCGACGCAGACGGAAAATAGCTTGATATCTTTTAGCTCTTTTGGCATCTTTTCGTTTTCGTCCATGTGGCGGCGGGCGAGTTTATAGACTCTTATCATCGTTTATCCCAAATTTCTTTTTTGACGTCGATGGCGTTTTGCGTATCGCGTTTTGCTTTGGCGTATTTTAGATAGACGTCGTTGTAAAGCAGTCCCATACACTCGGCGTATCTAGGGTCTTCTTCTTTATGGATAGCCTCTAGCATCGCTTTTTTAGTAGCCGCTACGTCGTGGATATCAGGAGAAGTTTTGGCCGCGTCCATATATTTAGCAAACAGCGTCCTGCCAAAGATATAGCTCATTAGTCTCTTTGCCTCGGCCTCCAAATCGCGCTCAAAAAGTATATCGCCTATGATAGACTCTTTTACGGCGGGGGCTTTGCAGTCGTCTTGCTCGAAGCTTCTTTTTTGTAGCTTTTGATCTATGATACCAAGAGCCATACCAAGGCCGTATATGACGCTAGCAGGATGCGGAGGACAGCCCGGGATATAGACGTCTACGGGGATAATCTTATCTATACCGCCCCAAACGCTATAAGCGTCGTAAAAGATACCGCCCGTGCTGCCGCATGCGCCAAAGGCCACCACGATCTTTGGATCAGGAGCTGCTTCGTAAGCGCGAAGCAGCGGATAATACATCTGGCGCGTAACCGGGCCGGTGCAGAGCAAAATGTCTGCGTGGCGAGGATTGGCTACTAGCTTAAATCCGAAGCGCTCCGGATCCCACATCGGCGTGATAGCGGCGAAAATTTCTATCTCGCAGCCGTTGCAGCTACCGCAGTCGATGCGGTAGACGCTAAAACTTCGTTTGATATTTTTTAGATGTTCTAACTTTGCGGTTAGGTCGTTTGCCGTTTTTATATTTTCGGGAACTTGATAAAGGCTCATTTTATCCCCTCCTCTACGTCTTTAGTTATGCGCTCTACGGCTTGGGCTTTTTTGCACTCCGGGCAGATATATAGATAGTCTTTAGCCTCTTCTAGTCTGCCCGGGAGCAAATTTGCCGTGCTAAGCTTTGAAAAAGTATAGTTGATGAGGCGAACCGGCGTATACGGCTTGCCGCAGCATTTGCACTTTTGCATCTCTAGCTCGCCGCGCTGTATTAGTGCGCTTTTGTCAAATTTAACCGCTAGCTCGAAACCCTGGCTTAGGCGCACGCCGCCCGTCGGACAAACCTCGTCGCAGCGTCCGCAAAATATGCATCGTCCGCAGTCAAACTGCCAAACAAGCTTGTCTTGCTTTTCGTTCATCTTTAGCTCTATGGCGTTGCTAGGGCACGCTACGCCGCACGCCGCGCAACCTATACAAAGCTCGTAGGTGTAAAACGGCTGCCCGCGGAAATTTTCGGGTACCTTATAAGGCTCAAACGGATAGGCGTAGGTCGCCTTTCCATATTTTTCGGTTACGTCAAATAACTTCATCATCTTAAATCCTTTTTGCTAATTTTGCCCGTTTGGCAAAATTTCTTAAGGTCTTTTTCGGTTAAAATTTTGCTCTTTTTGGTATTTACGTCCACTACGGTAACGCGGTCGGTGCAGGAGTAGCACGGATCTAGCGAGCAAACGATGAGCGCCGCGTCGGAAATGTTGTTTCCGCGGAACTGATAGCGAAGGCTAGGCCAGTTGTTATAAGTAGCCGCGCGGCATCTCCAGCGGAAAACCTTTTGCGCGCTGCCTTGCATGATCCAGTGGACGTTTTCGCCGCGAGGAGCTTCTACGTGTCCAAGGGCGAAATTTTCAGGCTTTATCATCGTTTTTGGATCGATTGATATCGGCGTTTGAGGCATTAGCTCCAAACACTGCCTGATGATATGTATGGACTCTTTTAGCTCGTTATATCTCACGACTTCGCGGCTAAATACGTCTCCGCCGTGCTCTACGTAGACTTTAAATTCGATATTTTTAAAGAAATCGTAAGGGTGGTCGTAGCGGTTGTCGCGCTTTAGACCAGAGCCTCGCATATTAGGCCCCACGGGGCTAAAGTCTCTTGCTACTTGCTTATCTAGCACGCCTACGCCTTTCCAGCGCGCGATTTGGCGCTTATCGTCCATAACCGCGTCCCAAATTTCAGAAATTTGAACGTCGAGCTTATTTATCATCTCGATGCCCTTTTTTATCTCGTTATCGGTCATATCGCGGCGAAGTCCGCCCATGATGACGTTGCCGTAGGTTTTACGGCCGCCCGTTACTAGCTGGGCTAACTCCATAGAGTACTCGCGCACTCTAAAGATATGCATAAAAGCGTTATAGTTGCCCGTTACCTCGCAAGCTAGACCGATATTTAAAAGATGGCTGTGAAGGCGCTCGATCTCAAGACAAATCACGCGGATAGCCTGCGCTCTTAGCGGGATTTCTAGCTTTATAGCTTTTTCGGCCGCTTCTATACACGCAATCGCGTGAGCGTAACCGCAAATTCCGCAGACGCGCTCTGCAAGGTAGCCCATCTGATCGTAGTTCATTCGGTTTTCGGCTAACTTTTCCATACCGCGGTGCTGATAAAAGAGGCGGTAGTCCGCGTCTATAATCTCGTCGCCGTCGCAAAATAACCTAAAGTGTCCCGGCTCATCGCTAGTTACGTGCAAAGGCCCAAGCGGCACGTCGATGACGCTATCGCCTTTTGGAAACAAAAACTCGGTGTCGGGCTCATCTTGGTGAGCGACTGGATCTGGGCGGTAGCGGTAGTCCATCGCGTCTTTTCTAAGCGGATAAAGGCCGTCCGGCCAATCGTCGCTTAGCACCAATCTACGCTTATCGGGCAAGCCCTCGGCTACTAGGCCGAACATATCGTAGGCTTCTCTTTCGTACCAAACGCAAGCAGGCACTAGCGGCGTAACGGACGGAAAAGTCGGATCGACGCCGGGAATTAGCGTTTTAACGGTGATAAAGCACTTATCCTCGGCGGCGAAGTCGTCTTCTTCCGTCATCTTGCCGCCCTCCATAGACAAAGCGTAGTAAAGCGCAAAACAGCCGTTTATAGTCCTCTCGTCGCTAGGTATCATCGTAGAGATGAAACCGCCGATATCGTAGTAAAGGGTCTTAACCGCAAGCGGAAGGTCGTTTCTGTCCACTAGGACGGTGATTTGATCGTCGGCTTGGCGGGTTACTTCTAGAACCTTTACCTTTGTTTTTAAAATTTCAACGAATTTATCGCCTCTCATAATAGTTCTCCAGTTATTATCTTAACGCCGTTTTCAACCAGCGTATAAAAGTTATCCACGTGCCAAACGCCAAAGATTATAATCAAAGCGCAAAGCAGGATAAGCGGTAAATTTTCTAATATACTCATCTCTTTATTGTGAACGACCGCGGCTTTAGGTTCGCCGAAGCTTGCTAAGTTAAAGTGCGAGAAGTCCGCGATAAAGATGATGGCAAGAGCTATCGCAAATAAAGCGACGCTAAAGTATTGACCGCTATTTACGGCGCCGACGAAGACGTTAAATTCGCTAACGAATATCGCAAACGCGGGCACGCCTACCAGCGAGCAAACCGCTGCGCCAAACATCATCGTAGTTACGGGAGCTATCTTTATCATACCGCCCATTTTGCTCATATCTTTGTGTCCGTAAATTCTAGCGATATTGCCCGTTGAGCAAAACGCGAGAGCCTTGGTAAAGCTGTGAGCTAGGCAGTGGAAAATAGCAGCAAATAGCCCGAAAGGTCCGCCCACTCCCAAAGCAAAAGCTATAACGCCCATATGCACGATAGAGTGGTAGGCAAACATCCTTTTTACGTCGTGTTGCCTGATTAGGAAAATTCCGCCCACAAATAGCGTAATAAGACCCGAAACTATCATCACGCTTTGGACGAACTCCATGCCCGTAGCTTGAGCCGCGATAGCGTAGTATCTAAATAAAGCTAACATCGCGCACTTTAGCAAAACGCCTGAAAGCAGAGCCGAAATCGGCGCCGGGCCTTGGGCGTGAACGTCGGGAAGCCAGGTGTGCGTAGGAGCAAGGCCGGCTTTGGTGCCAAATCCGATAAGCGCAAAGACAAAGATTAGCTTTGCAACGTCAGGGCTTAAATTTTTAGCATTTGCCATTATGCCGGTCCATAGCATCGCTGCCTCGCCGTCTTTTATCTCCGCAAATGTCGCAGAGTAAAGAAGCACGGTCGCATAAAGCGCGAACGCTAGGCCGATAGAGCAAAGGACTATGTATTTATAGCCGCTCTCGGTTGATTTTTGATCTTTTAGGATCGCTACTAGAAATACCGATGAAAGCGTAGTAGCCTCGATCGCAGCCCACATAAACGCGACGTTGTTACAGATGATGCTTAAGCTCATCGTAAAGATAAACACGTGGCTAAGCGCGTAGTATTTCTTAAGCGCGCTTAAATTTATATGTCCCTCTTCAAGCTCCCATCTCATATAGTGGGTCGCGTATAAATTTACTAGTAGTCCCGTAACCGCGATAAGTATCAAAAATACGCAGCCAAGGCTGTCTAAAAACAAAAATTTATCGTGCGCGTAAAACGTACCGCCGGTTAAAACTTTGCTTACGTTAAATAGCAAGGCTAAAGACGTAACTGCGCTAACTGCTACGTGAAGCAAACTCAAAAAAGCGTAATTTTTCGGAGAGAAAAATAGCAGTATCGCTCCAAGAAGCGGTAAAATTAATATCAAAGTTAAACTATCCATCTCTATCCCCTTAAATTCGTAGCCTTAGACGTATCAAGGCTGCCGTATGCTTTATAAAATCTAATCGCAAGAACGCTCATAATGATAACCGCAAAAATCGCGTCGGTTAAAATTCCAAGCTCGACAAGCTCGTTTGAGTTGTAAGCCATGAGCGCTAGGCTTAGATGTATGCCGTTTTCAAAAAGGCAATAGGCTAAAATTTGCTTGATAAACGAGTTTCTAAGCATAAAGCCGAAAACCCCCATCATAAACACGCAAACCGCGGCTAGTAGCATTATCTTTTCTTTAATAAGCGAAAACTCCAAAAATATCGGATTAATACTCATCGCCAAAGCCAAGCTAAAACCCATCGCTATAACGGGGCTAACGAAAAAGCCGCCTACAGGCTCGTCTTCGTGCACGACGCCAAGATTTTTAATAAGCCAAAGCAAGATCGCAGGCACGAATAAAACCTTCGTAAAAAACGCCACGACCGCCCACGTAGATAGTTGCTCGGCGTTAAATTTAGACGACAAAGTAAAAAATATCCCGACTAATAGTAGCGTCTGGACTCCGTAAACTATGACGGATAGCTTTAGGCTTCTTAGCCCGAAAACCGCCAAAGACGTTACCATCATACAGATAGCCAAAGTATCTAAAATATTCATCTCACACCCCCACGATGTAAAGCGTCAAAGCCGCAAAAGATATAGCTAGAGCAGCTAGAGCGTTTTTACGTAAGCTCGAAGTCATCTGGAATCTAGGTCCGAAGTTATCTATAAACACGGCCGCTACGTAAAACACTCCCGTTTTTAAGACGAAGATTATCACCGCTAAAAACGGATTACTAAAATTCCACGGCTCGAAAATCGAAAGGAAAAGTCCGATCATCGCAAATTGTTTTAAGATAAGCGAAGCCTGAACTAGGCCTAAATCAGAGCCCGCGTATTCGCCTAGCAAGCCTTCTTGCAGCTCTTGCTCGGCTTCTGCGAGGTCAAAAGGCTTTCTGCCAGTTTCAACGTATATGCACCACAAAAACGCTATCGAAGCAACCGCAAAGCTTGGGATCTGATATCCGATCTGTCCGCTTTTTACCATTGATTGGATTTCTACTAAATTTGACGTTCCGGCTGCAAGCATAACTACGATTAGGCACATTATCATCACCGGCTCTACGTAGACGGCTAGCATCTGCTCTCTGCCGCCGCCGGTAGCCGCAAACGGGTTGCCGCTATCCATAGAAGCAGCGCCAAAAACAAAGCGAAGTAGCGCGCCTAGGTAAAGAATCACGAATATGTCCGAATACGCTCCAAAAATCGTGCTTTTACTATAAGTAATAGGAATAGCCGCTAGTATCGCCGCCGAAGTAGCAAACAAGAAAAACGGAGCCTGCCTAAATACCCAGTGAGAGCATGCAGGCACGGTTCTACCGCGTCTAAAAAGCTTTATGATGTCGCGATACGTCTGGAAAAAATCGCTACCTTGTTTTGATTGCAGTTTGGCTCTTAGTTTCCTAGCCATACCGTCAAACAAGGGCGCAACCAAGACGATAACGACTACTTGAAATATCATCAAAAGTATAGTCTGTAAAATTTCCATCTCACGCCCCCTATATCAAAAAGTAGCTAACCGCTAGTATCGCGCAAAGATATATGAGGATATATAGCGCGTAAACGTTGGTGTAGCCGCTTTGCATTATGCCTATTTTTTCAGCGACCTTTTCGGTAAATTTAATCACCGGCTCGTAAAATAGCCCCCACCAGATATCTTTTGGATGGTTGTGATACTCGACCGGGTTAAAATAACCTTTAGTCACGACTTTTCTCTCGCCTTTAAATAGCCAGTTCATTATGCGTCTTAGATCGCCCGTGAAAGGACCGCCCGTCATTTGCATGCGAGAGCTATACTTAAATCCGCAAGCCCAAGGATCGGTCTCGCGAGGTTTCTCGCGGTTTGCTTTCATCACGGCCAAAATCGCAAAAGGCAAAACCATAGTAGAACACAATATGATGGCTATAAGCGGAGTTGAAACGACGCTGCCTAAATTTGAGGTTAAATTTATACCGTGGCTAGCTACGTAACCGCCTGCGCCGCCTATGGAATTTACGGCCGTTTGGATGTAGCCGACGACTACGTTAGCTCCGATACCAAAGCCTATACAGCCTATCATTAGCACTATCATGCCTAGCACCATAAATATCGGGCTTTCTTTGGCGTTTTCCCAAATTTTCTGATCTCTTGGAGTTCCCGCAAAGATTACTGCGTAAAGCTTAAGGTGCATGCCGACTAACACGCCCGTAAGCGCTAGCGCGACGACTGAAAGCGTAAATGCGTATCTAGTAAAGATGCCCTGCTCTAGCGCGCCTTGAAGCATACCTTGATAGGTAAACCACTCGGATACGAAGCCGTTAACGGGAGGCAATGCCGCGATACCCATGATACCGATAAACATGCCAACAGACGTCCAAGGCATCTTTTTAGCTAGGCCGCCTAGCACGTCCATATCGCGAGTGTGCGTAGCGTGCAAAACCGAACCCGCGCAAAGAAACAAAAGTCCTTTAAATATCGCGTGGTTAACCACGTGGTAGCATCCGGCTAAAAATCCGATCGCGGCAAGAGTCGTATTTCCGGCGGCCAGACCGTATAAACCGGTGCCAAGACCGAGCAAGATGATGCCGATGTTTTCAACAGAGTGATAAGCAAGAAGCGCTTTGTAGTCGTGCTGACAAAGAGCGTAAAGAACGCCAAAAAGCGAGCTAGCGGCGCCCAAAATCAAAACCGTCAAGCCAAAGTAAATGCTTAAAGGCAAGAAAAGCGTAAATTTAACTAGAGTAAATAGCGCAACCTTTATCATTACGCCGCTCATTAAAGCAGAGACGTTTGAAGGAGCGGCCGGGTGAGCCATCGGTAGCCATACGTGAAACGGCCACATACCCGCCTTGCTGCCAAAACCGACCAAAAATAGTATAAACACGACGACGCTAGCCGCAGTCGGCATATTTAGGTGGGCAAATTTGCTAAACTCGGCGCTGCCGGCGTAGTGAGCCATTATTAGCAGTCCGCAAGTGATACAAAACGCGCCGACTTGAGCGATACCAAGATACACCATCACCGCTTTTAGCGTGCCTTTGCCGTCGTTTACGAGGATGAGGAAAGACGAAATAAGCGTCATAAGCTCCCACAAAACGATGAAGCAAAATACGTTATTTGCGCTGATAACTAGAAGCATCGAAAGGATGAAAAGGTTAAACAAACAGGCAAAAACGCCTACGCTTGCTTTTTTGATGTATTCCTCCGCGTAGCTCATACCGTAGACGCTGCTTGCAAAGCCGATAAAGACGACTACGAAGCTAAAGAAATTTCCAAGCGGAGTTAGCTCGAATTTCGGCGCGTATAAAAAGTCTCCGCCAAGAGCGAAGCCCTGTATCGTCCCCATATGCGCCACGAAGTAGCAAAGCGCGTAAAAACAGCTGATTGCGCTTAGTCCAAAGCCGATTTTTACGGCTGATTTTTGAGCGCCGTAGAGCAGGATGCTAACGGCAGCGCTAACTAAGAAAAGCAGATACACGCCTACCATCTCGCACCCCCTTTTGCGCCGCTATTTTCGTCTTTCATAGCGTGCGAATTTGACGCCGCTTGCTCTCTTGCTTGCTCGCTAGGAGTTTTGTCAAGCTCCTTGATGACGATGACGTCGCCCTCGCCGTCCACGTCCTGAGCGCCGATATCGGCTAAAACGTGAGACTCTTTTAAATTTCCGCTTCCGCGTAAAATTTTATCGACGAAAGCCTGAGCCGCCTCTTGCTCGATCTTGTTGCCAAGCTTGTGATGGCTGTGCAAAGGATCGACCATGATGATAGCGCTGGTCGGACAAACCTCGACGCACGCAGGGCCGTTTTCGCGTCCGAAGCACATATCGCACTTTATCGCGGTGTTTTTCGCGCCGGCCTGGCTCTCGATCTCGAGGTAGTATTTGGGCTCTACCGCGTAGTTAACCGACGGCATGAGCTCGGCGCTCGAGCTTATCGCGCCGTAAGGGCAAGCGATAGTGCAGAGTTTGCAGCCTATACAAATCTCTTCGTGAAGCTCGATGTAGTTGTCGTCAAACCTTAGCGCCCCGGTAGGGCACACGTTCGCGCAAGGACCGTCATCGCACTGGCGACACTGCGTCGGCATGACGCCCTTTGCCTGGCGCAATACCGTTAGCCTGGCCTTTGAGAGCTTGCCGCGCTCATAGGCGCTACGGAAACATGCCGCCATGCAAGTAGCGCAACCGATACAACGTTTGTAATCGGCGATCACAAATTTATGTCGTTTCATAAATTCTCCCTTCTACTTGTTTTTTGATTCTTGATTACTCTTAAATCTTGAAGCAATTTTATTACTTTTAAAAATTTATTTCCGTCATCTGTCTGACGAATTTTGTATTTTTTAGATTAATTCTTATGAATTATTTATTTTTAAGTTTATTTTTAAATTTACGGTAATATAGGCTTTGTTTTAAACTTATGCGAATATAAAAATATTACGCACGAACTATCAGGTACTAAAAGAGAGCATTTTAGTCCTAAAATATTTTAAAAAGCTTAAGCAAAAATTTAAGTATAAAATTTAAAAGTTTGGCTCTTGCGAATTTAAACTCGTAATAACTAATACTAAATTTACGCTTCTTAGGTTCGCGATCCGCATCGACTAAATTTACGTTCGCCCAAGCCGCCCCAAAACGTCCGGCCTAAGATAAATTCGCTATTTTAATCGGTAAATTTGCGTGATTTTTATCTGTTTTTAGATAAAATCCGCCAAAAATTTAAAGGTAAATTTAATGCAAGAATATGACATCATCGTCGTCGGAGGCGGTCACGCGGGTATCGAAGCTAGCCTAGCTCCCGCAAGAATGGGCAAAAAAACCCTGCTAATCACCATCCTAGCCGAACAAATCGGTGCGACTAGCTGTAATCCCGCAGTGGGCGGCCTAGCCAAAGGCCATCTGGTAAAAGAACTCGACGCGCTGGGCGGGCAGATGGGGCTAACGACCGATGCCGTAGGCATACAGTTTCGCGTGCTAAACGAGAGCAAAGGCCCCGCCGTTCGCGGCAGCCGCGCTCAAATCGACATGGATAGATACCGCGTCTATATGCGAAATTTACTGCTAAATACGCCAAATCTCGACGTCACGCAAGAAATCGCGACGCAAATTTTAACGCAAAACGGACAAATATCGGGCGTAAAAACCCACCTCGGCAACGAGTATAAAACGAGCAAACTCATCATCACGACGGGCACTTTTTTAAACGGACTAATTCACGTCGGATTTAATAAACTGCAAGCCGGCCGCGTGGGCGAGTTTAGCTCGGTAAATTTAAGCCAAAGCCTAAGAGACCACGGCTTTACGCTAGGACGGCTAAAAACGGGAACCTGCCCCCGCGTGGACGCTAAAAGCATAGATTTTAGCGCGCTTGAAGTCCAAGACGGCGACGAGAACCCAAGCCCGTTTAGCTTCCGCACGCAGGACTTTGCGCCTACGCAGCTGCCCTGCTACATCGCCTACACGAACGAGACTACGCATGAGATTATCCGCTCGAATTTCGACAAAGCGCCGCTTTTTACGGGGCAGATAGAGGGCGTAGGCCCGCGCTACTGCCCGAGCATCGAGGATAAGATAAATAGATTCGGCGACCGCGACAGGCATCATCTTTTTATCGAGCCGCAGACGGCTAGTGCGACGGAGTACTACATCAACGGCTTTTCTACGAGCCTGCCTTACGACGTGCAAGTAGCGATGCTGCGCTCGGTCAAGGGCTTTGAAAACGCGCGCATCGTGCGCCACGGCTATGCGATCGAGTACGACTACGCGCCGCCTACGCAGCTAAAACACAGCCTAGAAACCAAGCTCGTCGGCGGGCTGTATTTCGCTGGCCAGATCAACGGTACCACGGGCTACGAAGAGGCCGCCGCGCAGGGACTGATGGCGGGCATAAACGCAGCTCTCGCGCTTGAGGGCAAAGAGCCGCTCGTACTGCGCCGCGACGAGGCGTATATCGGCGTTTTGATCGACGATCTAGTCACCAAAGGCACGAAAGAGCCCTACCGCATGTTTACCTCGCGCGCCGAGTACAGGCTACTGCTGCGCGAAGATAACGCCGTGCTGCGCCTTAGCGGCTATGGGCGGCAGCTTAGGCTAATAGACGCTAAAACATACAAGAGAGTAGAAGAAATCCGCGAAAATTTAGCGCTCGGGCTAGCGTATCTAAACCAGACCGTAATCACGCCCTCAAAGCAAAATTTAGCCCTTTTAGAAAGCCTGGGCGAGGATATAATCAGCCAAAACGTAAGCCTGCAAAAAATCGTAGCGCGCAAGAGCTTCACGCGCGAAAAACTGCAAAATTTAGACGAAATTTTCGCCTGCATGGACGAGGCGAGCTTGGAGCAAATTTTAGTCGAAGCCAAATACCAGCACTACATCGCCGAGCAAAAAAGCCAAATAGAGCGCATGAAAGATATGCTGCAAGTGCGTATCCCAGAGGGCTTTAGCTTCCGCGGTATCAGCGGGCTAAGCAACGAAGTGGTAGAAAAGCTAGAAACCTTTAATCCTCCTACGCTTTTTGCCGCCAGCGAGATTAGCGGTATCACGCCTGCGGCGATAGATATTTTGCACATCTATATAAAGATGAACGCTAAGGAGCCGCGATAAGCCGCGATAAAATGCTATTTAATAAGAATGAGCATTAAATTTGGGGCTAAATTTAACGCTTCGCCTTTTTTGCGTTTTAATTTTACGAACCCGTCAAATTTAATCGTATCTGCTAATCTCTATCAAATTTCCGTCCGGGTCGCGTACGTAGATTGAGCTTATCGCTCCAAGCGCACCGGTTCGCGGCACGACACCCTGCTCTACGGCGATGCCAGCAGCCTCTAGCTCCTCTAAAACTAGCTCAAGCGGCGTATCCATAAGCAAGCAAATATCGGCCGTTCCGACGTTTGCATTCATAGCGTTTGGCAAAATCTCCTCGCCTTTTACGTGCAAATTTATCTTTTGCGAGCAAAGGCCAGAGCTTTGC
>CAUQMF010000002.1:0-46003 GCA_963518965.1 uncultured Campylobacter sp. | reverse complement strand
TTCGTAAAGAACAACGACGGTACCCTAGATCTAGCTAATGCGCAAAGCGTGAAGACGGTAAATATAGCTAGAGATCGCAACTATGTAAGCCTAACCAACTCTGTGGTAGATACTTTAAATGTAGATACGAATAAGGGCGGAGCGTTTATGATGAACGTAACTACGCCGGGACTAAAAACAATAAATTACGCAAATTCAAATCCTGACGAACATCATTATCTTGATTGGGGCGCGAGCACGACAAGAGCGGTTGTAGCGAATGAAGCTACAAAAATAGCTCTAAAAATTGACGCTCGCTCAAGCGTGAATCATATCGGCATGGACGGCCCTCCCGATACTCGCGGTGCGTCTGAATACCTAGAAGCCTCTAAAATGAAAAGTATAGATATCAATATCGACAAAAGCGCTGATATAAACAAATACCAAGCCGTAAGTTACTGGCTCAAAGACGCCGTATCGCTCGAGACAATAAACTACGTAAATAAAAACGACGAAAACTCGTTTACGATCAAGGTTAAGACGATGAACGACGATAAATCAAACGATTTTGATAAAGTTCATACGTTAAACGTAAAAACCGGCAATGCTTTCGGTATTTTTGAGACGTATATCTTAGATCCTAAGAGAATAGCTTTAAAAAATATATCCGAGATAAATTTGGAGGGTGTTGTTCAAATCGACGGTACTTCAAATTCCGATATCGCATTGGGCGAATTAGGCAACTCTAGCTCGCTACGTGGCATAAATTTAACTGCAAAGAATTTAAATGAGCTTAGCACTTTCAACGTCATTACAAATACGCAGGTAAACGCTAGATTCAATCTAAATTTAGAAAATATAAAAGGCAATGTAGCCATAGGCGAACAAGACGCTACCGAAAACCCGACCCCGCTCATAAAATCGGGCAATACCGTAGTTACGGCTAAAAATTTGCAAAAAAACTTTACCTTTGCCAACCTTGACGCCGATACTATAGCTACAAATAGCACCGATAACGTAAGGCTAGTTTTTGACAAGGTAAAGGGCGATGTCAAATTCGGAACTATAAAAAATTTAAGCTCGCTAGACGGAGATTTTAGAAATATAGACAAGACGCTAACGATAGGAAATATTACGAATTCAAAAGCAAACTCTGCCGTATTTTTAAATTTAGAAAATATCAAAAAAGACGTAACGATAGGCGGTACGGCACAGTTAAGTGCGAGCAATATAACCTTAAAAGCAAAATTTCTCGATAAAAAACTATCTATAAGCGGTCTAGATCTTAAGGCAACTCCTAGTAGCGATAAAGTACACGAAGCCAATATCGAGTTAAGCGATATTAAAGACGAGGTAAGAATGTTTGATACTAGTAATTTTACATCATATAAGGGAAAATTTAGTAATCTAGACAACAATTTGCTATTCGGTGATTTTTATGATATCATGGATAACGCCTCTATAGACTTAAATTTTAATAACGTTAAGGGAGACGTTCTTGTTTCCATGGTTAACTTTCCTGCTAATATAGCCCAAGGCCTTAAATTTAATCTTGTTGCAAACAATCTAGCTCAGGGCTTAACTATAGGCAATATAGGTATCAAAGAGTCTGGTCTTACTAATATTAAAAACGGCTTGGTAAACATCGACGCCGGCAAAACCGAAGGCGCTGTAACCATTGGCAACGTAACGACGGGCGCAGACTCTACGGTAAAAATCGACCTAAGCCAAAGCTTACAAGCAAATACCGTAGGTACTATAACCGGCGGTAACGTAACGTTTAAAAGCTCGGCTATAAGCCACACCAACGGTTCTAGTAGCGTAAATATAACTCTTGCTTCTACTACCGGCATTAACGTAGATCCTAAAGCTAACGTAACGGGTTCTGTAGGACAGGATAAATTCGAGTTTAACTTTAGAGCCGTAAGTTCGGAATTTGCCGGCGAAACCTACGCCATAGGCGGAGACCTAGGCGACGGTATGGACGAGTACACGCTAAACGCTACCGTTAGAGCCGATAGTCTTAAAAAAATAGACATGAGCGCTTTAAAAAACGTAGAAAACGGAACTATAAACCTAGGAAGCGCGTTGCTCGGTGCTAACAACAAATCTCTAACCGTAAAGGGCACCGACGGCGATGACGTATTTAATCTAACCGGCGTCCTAGCCAGCGGAACCGGCAGAAAACCAAACGTCCTAACCCTAGACGGCGGTAACGGCGTAAATACCTATAATATAGGCGGTAGCGCCATGGTAAACTATGATGCCAACGATGTAAGCAACTATGTATCTATCGTAAATGTCAAAGATAACGATAAGATTAAGATGGCTGCAAATATAGCTGGCGGCGAGATAAAGAAGGTGTCTATGTACCTAGATAACGAAACCAGCCTTCTAAACGCTATAAATAAATTCCTAAACGCTGCCGATGTGTCCACAGCTGCTAATACTACGTACGCTTTTATGTATAAAAACGATACGTATTTGATCCAAGACGCAAACGGAGGACAAGACGATATTACGGTTAACGATAGCTTAATCAAACTAGCCGGATATCACATCGACAACCTAAATCCATACGTCTCGGGTGCTGAGATAACTATATAAATTTGAGCTAATCGTTATGTCGCCGATTATAATCCGAGGTCAAATTTTTGGCCTCGGTATCCGTCTGATATATACATTTTTTCTGTGAGCGGATTTTTTAAATTTTCTATTTTCCGACTTTTTTATGATATAATTAGCGATAGTATTCTGTAAAGATACCCAAAAAACTCAAGAAAACACTAAAAAAGGAGTCCTTAATGGCAGTAACACAAGCGCAAGTCGCCCAGCTTTATGTGGCATTATTTAACAGAGCGCCCGAGGGTGCGGGCTTTAACGCATGGGTAGCAGCAGGCGCTACTAAAACAGTAGCCCAGATGGCAAACGAGATGTTAGCATCTCCTGCTACGCCGCCTTATTTCGCAAGCCTAGGTATAGACATAAGCACCGATAGAGGCTATGTAGAAAACATCTATAAAAACATACTAGGCAAAGACTATTCTCAAGACCCGGACGGCATCAATGCATGGGTTAGACACTTACAGCTGGGAAACTCAAGAGGAGATACTCTAGTAAAGCTATTTGAAGTAGCAACCTCGGCTGAGGCTAGAGCGGCTGATCCGGTAGCTGCGCAAACCTTTGCAAACAAGACAGAGGTATCGGCTTATATGGCTCAAAAGATCGCTTCCATAGATAGCGACGGCAACGGCGGATACGACTATACGCCGTTTCAAGAGATTATCAGATCTACAAACTCTACGAATTTAGCCGCACAAAAAGCTAGAATCGACGCAATGGCTACCGTTACCACTCACACATTAACTACCGAGGATCAAACCATAACCGGTGGCGAGGGACTAGACGTGTTTAGCGCGGTTTCCAGCTCATATGCAGATAGGAACACTCTAAAAGTAAACGATAAGCTAGACGGCGGCAGAGGTACCGACGCGCTAAACGTTGCGGTAAACGATAGCTTTACAGGCTTCGTAGACGGCTATGCGAAAAATATCGAAATTTTAAACCTAACAAACACTTCCGACTCTCAAAGAATTTTTAATGCCGCTAAGATTGACGGATTAAAATCGGTATCCACTACAGGAACAAACGGTATTCGAATAACCGATCTTGCAAGCATCGTAAATTTAACGGTAAACGGCCAAAAAGATGCAACCAAAATAGGTATTATCTATAATACAAATTTAACTAGCGGCTCTAATGATGTGCAAAATCTAACCCTAAATAACGTGGGCAGAGAGACTGCCGTTGCCGAGGCTACAGCCACCGATAGGCATGTAAAGTCAATGAAGGTCGAATTTAACGGTATCGAAACGTTAAACATCACCACAAAAGATGCTAAAAGCTATATAAAAGAAGTTCAAAATAAAGCTATAACGGTAAAAGGCGCAGCGGATCTAGATATCGCAACGAAGGATAGGGATATGACCCCTGCTAGTACAGATTTCGTAAAAAGCCTTGATGCCTCTACTATGACCGGAAATTTAACTGCGGATCTAAGCGATTCTCGCAAATATAGCTCCGTAAAAAGTGGTAGCGGCAACGACACTATAGTGGTTGGCGAGCTTACTGTTAATTCTTCCTCTATCGACGCTGGCGCCGGCACCGATACTCTCCAGGTTAGAAGTCTCCAAGGCCTAAAAAAGATGACGTTAAAGGGCGTAGAAAATATCGAGTTATTGGATAAAAACCCTAGCGGCGTAACTAGACTAGACTTGGTCGGACAAAACGATATAGAGACCCTAAAAGTAGGTCAGCTAGACCACGAACTAGTCGTAACTAGCTCAAGTATCAAAACGGTAAATTTAACTAAAAAAGTCAGCCCTTATGCTACGGATTCAGAAGGTAGCGGCGCAGGTAAAGTCCACGTAAACGATACCTCCGTAGAGACCGTAAACTATAAGATAGATAACGCGACTTCGCCTACGGCTATGGCGGGCAAGATTAGATTATCAGAATCTAGAAACGTTACCGTAAATTTAGACGCTTCAGTCATAACGACTGCCGGCTCTACTAACTCAGATAGCATACTAGAGCTACCTAAAGCTAATACCTTAAATCTAAACGTAAACACTACGGTAGATTCAGGTATAAGTCTAGATAACTCGACCTTGCTAAAAACCGTAAACATAGTTAGCGCAAATCCTAATAAATTTACTCTAAAAACCGATACGAATTCTACAAATATTGCTAAACTAAATTTAACAACTTCTGGAAGCTTTGATCTAGGTAATAACGATACGCTTAAATTTGTCTCCGATATAAACGTAAAAGGAGGCGCGCCTTTAGCAGTAGGTTCTCTTATCGACCTTAAAAATTTAGGTTCTATAAGCTCCGAAAACGGCGTAAGCGTAAAAGTAAACGACCTAACCACTAGTACTCTAGGCGGCGCAACGGTTAAAAATCTTAACATTGGCGATATTACAACAAAAGAAGCTAGCAATGCGGGTGCAAATATTAATCTAAAAAATATCACTAATGGCATAAAAGTAGGCGTAATAAAAGTCGGCGGCGAAGTGAATTTGGTGGCAAACAACGTAGGATGGCTAGAGATAGGCGGTGACATAACCTCTAAAAAAAGCGGGATTACCTTTGACGTTAGTTCGGTTAGACATGACGTTAAAATAGGCGTCGGCAGCAAACTAACGGCTCAAAACGATATCAATATCACAGCTAAAGATGTTGAAGGCAAGCTTGATATAGGTAAGCTTATAGCTAAAAATATCGTAATCAACGCTACTAATATCAAAAGCATCCATGATAGAACCGCTACGTCTACGACTTTAAAAATAGACGACATAGACCACTCTACTCCTGCTGATAGAGTCGTCGATAGCCTAAAGATCACTCTAAAAGACGTTATAAACAGTGGCGGAACCGGTGCTCAGATCGGTAAAATTGACCTAAAAGCAGGTAGTACTGTTGATATAGATGCCGGAAATACTAGAGGCTTGGTAAAATTTAGTGCAGCCAATGAAGTGACGGCCGATAAGGTTTCTATCGACCTAAGCGGTACTATAGGCGCAAACTCTCTAAAGGGCATACAAGCAGACACTATCGTATATAAAGGCTCTACGCAAACGGCACTCGATGCTACTAGCGGCACAGCCGGACAGATAAGCCTCATAGCTAAACAGGATGCAAATTCTAAAGACTTTAACGCTACCGTTAGCGCTTCTGGGCAAAATGACACGCTAAAAGTAGCAGTTGCGATAAAAGTAGCTACTGTGGGTAAGGATCTAAAAACCGTTACCGTCTCTGGAGATATGGGCGAAGGTTTGCAGGATAAATATGAATTTAGCGGCACAAACGCGGCAGAGCTTACGAAGATCGACTTTAGCGGCTTAAGAAATGTTGAGTCCGGTACCATCACGACCGTTACGGCAAATACTAAAATCGAAAGTATAAAAGGTACTGCGGGTAATGACGAGATCACGCTGGCAGACGCACAAACCAAAGAAAATATCACTATTGAAACCGGCGAGGGTACAAACAAGGTAACTACTGGAACAGTAACCGCTACCAAGCAAGTCATTACTATAAAAGGCGGCTCGGGTAACGATACCTTTGATGTGAGCGCATCAAAGATAGCTACTGGTGGCGGATTTGACGGAAGTAGCGATAATCTAAAATATGCGGTTATCGAAAATATTAACGTAGGTGATAAGATTAAAATCGCCAACGGCGCCGGATCGACTGTTGCTGATATACAAAAAGTTAATCTAAACCCTAACGGTAATGCATATGCGAATTTCGCTCAGTTTGCCAAAGAAACAGGTTTGTTTAATACGGCTATTACAGATAAGAAAGTATATGCTTTTTCTTACCAAAACGACACGTATCTATTTTATAACAAAGGTGCAGCAGGAGCGACCGGATTTGAAGCGGACGAAAATATAGTAAAACTATCGGGTGTAAACACAGCGAACCTAAACGCTTCGCTAGGAACTGACGGCGAAATTACCATCAACAGCCTCTAATCTCTTTTTTCGGTAGAGCTTGGCTCTACCGATTTTCATACTTTCTTGATTACGGTTTAAAACTCTTTCCCTAATATTTACCTTATACCTCTACTTGGATTTTAATTTCTGCTTTATGTACCAACAAAATTGAAATTTACAACTCAAAGTTTCAGCTATATTTATAGTTTACGCTATTTGTAAATTTGCCTTGGTAAGTTACTCCATATATTTTTAAGTCGTCAAGTAAACTAAATTTAAATTTTAGAAATTTAGCACTTGCGTCGGCTAATATAGCATGCTTTAGCGCAAAAGCAGTAATGAAAATCGCCTATTTAGACGCACGGACTCGTACATCCGTAGTCATAATCCCGTTAATTTTTCAAATCAGGTGGTGAAAGCACGGTGGCCTAAGCTCTAGAAGTATATTTTTAGACGTGAGGGGTTTACGGGCGTTAGATGCAGTTATAGTATCCGCATCTATCCAAATGCCGTTTAAATACGGACGGTAGCAAATTTAACGATAAAGCTCGCAAGATTTCGCAGCTATGACAAACGATCGGCGAAAACATACTCACAAATCCTGTTTACGGCATTAAGGCTGATGAGTCAAACGAGTTTTTACGTAATCTAAAGTGGCAATATCGCTTTTGGCTACATGAAACTCAAACTTGGGAGTTTGAAACGAGGTAAATTTTAACAGCCGCTTAGGTACCGCAAGAAATATGTCTTTAGGGGGTATTTATTTTTCAGTTTATATAGGTTGGCGCCCTTGTAACCGCTTATTTGATGATCTAGTCTTTGATGCCTACCAGATAAAACGGGCGTTTATTATTTGGGTTGCATCCGCATTTTAAGGCTGCCTGACAATTTTGCTCTTGCGGCGTCGTTAGTAAAGGCGGCTATGGTCTTGCGTCCGACTATAATTACCGAAGCATAAAGCTCGCCGCAAATTTTAAATGCCAAAAGCAAAATCAACTATTTCGCAAAGCGCCGTAAAATATGACATTGCTCGCTCTAGTCGTTTTATTGGCAAGTGCGACCAAGTTAGGTCAAACTACGGTCGCGCGCCGTAGCTATAAAACTGCAAAATAGCGGTTTTGCGCGCGTTTATACCGAGCTTGCCTAAGCAGTCTTATTAGCTTTTGCGGCGCGCCGTTACGGAAATTTTACTCTTAAATCACCGCTCTTATCCTAGCAAGACTTACGGCATGTAGCGGCACGCAAGTCTGATTTAGACTGTTTTGCTTTTTACAGTCTAGGCGATGCTTTGGGTTTTTTAATAAATCCAGCTCTTAGACCATCTGCGCAGCCTTTATAAACTTGTCGCTTGAGCGGTAAAGACGGCGCTTTACAACGTATTGCTTTGAGCGAGCGTAGCAGACATTTATATAAATGCGACTTCCGAGCATTTTGGCGTACGAGAAATGTTTTTTCGCTCCGTCTCTTTAAATTCGCAGGTGGCGGTTTGGTTATAGACGCAGCGCGTATGGAGGGTACGAGCCGGTAGGAAACGGCGGCAAAACAACAAAGAATAGTTTGCCGCGAGTAGTTTGCGCGGCTGGCGCGATAAGACGGCTGCTAAATTTAGGCCTAAATTTGACTGCAAAAACGCGCCTAGCCTCTAGCAAGAAACCGCACGGTTTGATGTTTTTGCGGATTAAAAATTTGTCATGGTGCGCCGAGTCTCGCGTCTAGAGCAAGCCATGCTAAATTTACGCTTGTGCCTAATAATCCTAGCAACCAAAGCCGTAGCTACGGCATTTTAGCGTATTTTATCCACATAAGCGTGCATGATAGCAACCTAAAACCGCGTATTTGCTAAGCTAATTTAGGCGGCGATTTTGGATATTAGATTGTAGATTTAGTGCCGTTTTCGTAGCCTTAGCGCAAAATTTTTTCGGCTTAAATTTGCGCTCAAAAGCGGTTAATTTTCGTGATACGGTGTAGGCGCGGGAGCCTTAGTTTTTTCTTTGGGCGCACCGTTTGCGCTTAAACGTTAGATAACGGCAAATAACGGGATTAGACAAGGCGCTTTTGCTGTGTTTGAAGTAAATTTTGATAAAGGCTTAAATTTACGAATCCTTCAAATTTAAAACATAAGGATTTTACGGGCGCAAAGAGTATAAATTTAAACGATTTGAGACGGTTGCGAGATGACGGCGGGCTATTTTTACGGATATATTTTTAATTTGCCAAAGCCGAAATTTACCCGTTTACTCGCGTTTAGCGCCGAAAAGTACGGCTATAGCCGGTCTACGCAAGGCGCGTGTAAATTCGTAAAACCCACCTAGTAGCTAGCTAGCATTAGGCGTAGTAACGCCTCTATATCGCCGCTGCAAGGAGTTATGCCGTAGTTTAGCAGCTTTGCCGTATCGCAGACGAGTAGGGCGGGGTCGTTTGTCCTGATAAATTTGGCATCACTTTGCACGACGATATCGCGCCCGCTTAAGCGGCGTAAAATTTGTAAAATTTGCTCGATACTATAAGCCTTGCCCGAGCCGATATTAAAAATTTCATCGTTAGCTTCGAGTTTTAGTAGTTGCTCGTATATTCTCACGACATCTTTTACATCGTTGTACTCGCGTTTTGGCGTTAAATTTCCGAGCTTTATTACGGAAGCTTCGTCTTTAAAATGTCGCACGATTTTTGGAATGAGGAAATTTTCGCTCTGCCCCGCGCCCGTATAGTTAAAAGGACGCGCGATGATAAAAGGAAGCCCGCTTCTAGCGATTTGCTCTTCCATATAAATTTTACTTTGGGCATAGACGTTTTGCGGATTTAGCGCGGAGTTTTCGCTCATAGGCGCGTCGCCTCCGCCGTAGACGCTAGCCGAGCTTGCAAAGACCGCCTTTTTAAATTTAACGGCGCTTAGGGCATCTAGCAAATTTAGCGTGCCGATTTCGTTTGCGTTTTTTATCTCGGCGGGATCTGCCATAGCAAACGAAACTGCGGCTAGGTGGATGATGTAGTCAAATTTAACTCTAAAGGCGGCTTTTATGCTGTCTTTGTCAAGCAGATCAAGGCGCGCGTGATGCGGCGCGCTAGGGCTTAAGGCGCCGCCTGATACCTCGTAGCCTAGCCCGCGAAGGTATCGCTCCAAATAGCGACCCGTAAAGCCCTCGATCCCCGTAATAAAAACGCGCTTAGAACTCAAATCCCGCCTCGATGCGTCTTAGATCGGCTTTTATCATCATATCGCAAAGCTCTTTTAGATCGGTCTTTGCGCTCCAGCCGAGCTTTTGTTTGGCTTTTGAGGCGTCGCCTATTAGCAGATCGACTTCTGCGGGTCTAAAAAATGCAGGATTTATCTTTACTATTACGTCGCCTTTATCGTTTAGTCCGACTTCGTTTATGCCCTCGCCCTCAAATTTTATCCCGATATCTAGCGCTTCAAAGCTAAGCTTCACAAAATCCCTAACCGTGGTCGTTACTCCGGTGGCTAGTACGAAAGTATCGGGAGTCTTGGCTTGTAGCATCGCGTGCATACCTTCGACGTATTCTTTGGCGTAGCCCCAGTCGCGCTTTGCGTCTAGGTTGCCTAGCTCCAAGGTCTTAGCCTTTTTTAGGGCGATTTTCGCGGCCGTATTCGTGATTTTTCTCGTGACGAACTCAAGCCCTCTTAGCGGACTTTCGTGATTAAATAAAATGCCGCTTGAGGCGAAAATATCGTAGCTTTCTTGGTAATTTACCGTGATAAAATGCGCATAAAGCTTTGCCACTCCGTACGGCGAACGCGGATAAAACGGCGTGGTTTCGCTTTGCGGGACGGCTTGGACTTTGCCGAACATCTCGGATGTGCTGGCTTGATAAAATTTGATGCTTTTATCAACTGTCTTTATCGCCTCTAGTATATTTAGCGCGCCGATACCCGTAGCGCTTGCGGTATGAAACGGCTCTTTAAAACTAACGCCTACAAAGCTTTGGGCGGCTAGGTTGTAAATTTCCTCGGGTCTTATTTCGTTAACGGCGCTTAGGATGTTAAACGGGTCGGTTAGCTCAAACTCCACCAAATGAAAATTTGGCTCGTTTAAAAGACCTAGCTCGTTTAATCGCCAAAAATTCGGGCTCACCGCTCGCCTATATCCGCCGTAGACCTCGTATCCTATGTCGATCAGATATCTAGCCAGGTATGCGCCGTCTTGGCCTCCGACGCCCGTGATTATCGCTTTTTTCATTATTATTCTCCGTTTTTTAAATGTCGCATAAAATTTTTATCCGTCGCTACGGCTCTAAATATTCGCAGGTAAAGCCCCGCGATACTGCCCCAGCTGTTTTGGCTTAGCCATTTTGCGCGTTCGTCATAAATTTTAGCGTCTATTTCGCTGTTTTTTACTTTTTCTAGTTGCTCTAAAATATGCCAATCGTTAAATCCGTCCGTTTTTATCGTGACGTTTTTCATCTCGCTAAAGATTCTTGACGGCGTTACTATAACGTTTTTGCATGCGCTTAGCGCTATCCTGGCCGCCCCGCTGGCTCCCTCGTCGGTTTGCCCGTAAGGCAGCACGATAACATCGCAGTCGCTTAGCTTTTTATTTACCTCCTCTATCGGCAAAAACTCGGTGTTCCACTCCACTTTTTCGTCCAAATTTAGCTTTTCGCAAAGCTTACGGCATCTTTGCAGTTCCGCCTCGCTATCTGCGTTTGCGACGGGGCTAATGATAATTAGCCTTGCGTCCGTATTTTGGCTAAATTTAGCAAAGGCTTGCAGCAGTACGGGTAAATTTTTATGCGCAAAGAGTAGTCCAAAAAAGCCGATCGTAAATTTATCGTTCGCCTCTTTGCGCTTGCTTTGTTCGTGCGTTAAATTTTGCGTTCCGTGCGGCACTAGCGTGACGTTATCGGTAAGCCCGAGTAGTCTAAGCGTATTTAGATCGTCGATGCTGTGGACGAAAGCTCGGTCGAATTCGTAAAGCGTATCGTGCCAGTTTTGCTGAGTTTGGCGCGGGTAGTTTAGGATTTGCTTCGTGGCGTGAAGCGTGATGAAGCAAATTTTGCCCTGCGATTTTAGCGCGGCGACGTCTGATTTTAGCTTTTCGTCTATCTCGAAAAACGTAAAATGGTGTTGTAGCCAGATTATATTTGCATCCGTCTCAAGCCCCGATAATAGCTTTTCGCGCTCTATTTCAAAGACTTTTATCTCGTCGTTTTCTTTGCTTAAATTTGACTCCTTTGCACGCTTTTGCTCGCTCCAAGTGTAAATTTCTAATTTTGCGCCTGCCTGCGTCAGCTCGTTCGTTAGGTATTTTGAGTATTCGGCTATACCGCAAACGGCGTTATACGTCGAAAAGTAGGCGATTTTTAGCTCGCTTGGCTCATTTTTAAAGGATTTTAGATGCGAGATGCTTGAGATGAAATTTAGCGCGTTTTTCTCGCCGAACATCATTTCATCGACTTTGTGTTTTAGCGGTTTTATGTCTGGAGCGCGGTTTTGTAAAATTTGCTCGGATACTTTGATGATTTTTTCGCCCAGATCCTTTACGCTAGGCTCCGCCCAAAACGAATAATTTAGATTAAAGTGCGTAACCGCGGGTGCGAATTTATATCCGATAAACTCACAGCTGTCGTCCAAAAACTCGCACTGGCCGCTATAGTCGGTGGAGATAATCGGCTTTTCGTAGTGTATGCCTTCGATTGCCGGCATATTTAGCCCCTCGCCGCGCGTCGGTAGCAAGACGATATCGCACTGCTCGTATAGATTTGCCACGTCAAGCGCGGTTAAATCTTCGTTTAGTATGACGCGGATTTTGCTTCGGTATTTTTTATCGACTAAAAGCTCGATTTGCTCGGTTACGCTGTTGTGCGGATTAGGGAAGCTTTTTATCGTTAGGCTTAGCTCAAATTTGGCTTTTTTGCAAGCTTCGTTAAAGGCTCGCAGCAGCACGTCCGCACCCTTTCTAGGTAGGCACGAGGAGATGTGGAAAAGCTTTATCTCGCGCTTTTGTTCGCTATTTTCTTGCAAAACGCTTGGCTCGGGCGGCATTTTTAGCGGGATGTCGGCTACTTTTACGGGCGTATAGCAGCCGTTATCTATTAGGATTTTTTTGATGAAAAACGTCGAAACCAAAATGCCTTTATACTTGGAGTTTAAAATTTCTATTGTTCGCTGCGGGATGCGCGACTCCTCCCAGAAAAACACCGCAATCTCAAAGCCGTAGCCCTCCCTAACGTCTTCTATCAGCGGGTAGTGGTGGTAGATCGTGACCTTGTCGTCGCTTCTTTTTGGGTGCGCGTTTTTATCGGGTACTATGCTTCTTAGCGTTTCGTACTCGTCTTTGGTTATCGCGATGTCTTCGATTTTATCGAAATAGTTCTCGTGATAGCAGATAACAAAGACGTTTTTTACCTTACCGAGCAGCCTAAATACGATATTTCTGTTTATTGCGGCTAAACTGTAGTGTCCGCTGATGCTGCCGATGACGGTTAGCTCGCTAAAGTTTTCGTTAAATTCGAGGTTTTTTAGCTCCAAATTTCGCTCGTACTCTCTTGAGTGCCTTAAAGCAAAAACGCTCGGCTCAAAAACGCCCTCTTGCGAGACGTAGATATCGTCTCTAACCTGGCCTTTTAGGCTAAAGATTCTCGCTCTAAGAGCTGGAAATTTATTTAAAAATATTTTGAGGTTTTTCTTAAATTTAGGATGGCTATTTGCCGCTCTCTCTGTCAAATTTATACCGAATTTAAGCGCTTTTTTGAGATTTTCTTTAGCTAAATTTTTGCAAAATCTCAAAAATTTATAGACCCAAATAAGCGGCTTTGCGACTCTTTTAAATTTAGCGACGAAAATTTTAAGCTGCTCGATATCGTTTTTGATAACGGGAGCTTCGTTTTCTAGGACGTAGACTTTGTGATTTAGCGCGAGATATTTGCCCAGTAGATTTTCTAAATCTTCGTGTAGGCGCGCGTTTTCGTTTTGCAAATTTGCGATTTGATTTTTGCTCTCCATTAGCTCAAGCGAGCTTTTCCACAGCGCCTCTTTCGTCTCCAAAGAGCCCTTCCAGACGTCGTTTTTTAGCTCGAGCATCTGCGTTTTATTTTCAAATGTCGATACGTCGAATCTATCGGCTAGCTCTTCAAAGCTGTAACCGCTTTTGGCCGCGTTTAAAAACGCTTCTTTTGTTTTCTCGTCGCCGTTTTTAAGCCCCAAAACCGCGTAATCAAGCCCGACGCTGCTTAAAACGTCTCTTAGCGTGACGTTTTGGTTTTCTAAATCCTCGCTAAAGCTCAAATTTGAGTTTAGCCTCATCATAAACGTATTATTAAAGCCCTCAAATTCGCACAAATACTCAAGTAGCATCGGCGGGATAGGCTTAACGTGCGTCGCGTCGAGATAGAAATTTAGCGTGGCGACGCGTAAATTTTCCGGATTTGGCGTTTCAAGTATCAAGATACCGCCGTCTTTGAGAACTCGGCGCGCCTGCTTGATTAGCTCGCAAAGCTCGCTAAACTCCAAGTGCTCCACAAGCTGAAATGCGCTAACGAGCGCAAGGCTTGAGTCTTCTAGCTCGCTTAAAAACTCTATTGCGCCTTGTTTTTTGGCCTCAAGCGCGTTTTTTTCGCACTCTTTTAGCATCTCCTCGCTCACGTCGCAGCCGCGCGCAGTAAAGCCGTTTTGTTTTAGAATTTCAAGCCACTCGCCTCTGCCGCAACCAAGATCGACCGCCGCCGGATTTTCGTTATTTTGCTTTAAAATTTGCAAAAACGGCTTGTAAGCAAGCAAGCGCTTTTTGATCTCGCTTCTATGACCTCTAAATTTATCTTCGAAACTTTTATAAAATTTATCCATTTATTCTCTTTACTTCCAAACTCGGTTCAAGATACGCAAGACCGACGAAATCGGGCTTGCTAAAATTTACGACGTTAAAAATGATTGCGTTGTCGCGCCATTCGTAGTTGTTTTGCAGATGGTTGTCGCTATCGTGCAGCGCTATCGTGACCGAAAACGACCCGACGCCCAAATTTGCGTCAAATTCAAAACTAAAGTCGTACTCTTCGCCTTTTTTGAGATTTTTTAAAGCTTGCTTTAGGTGGTAAGTGTTCGTGCCGTAGACGACCTGCGAGAAGCGATTTTTGATCTGATAGCCCAGCACTAGCGAGGGTAAATTTTCATTTGCCTGTACGGTTACTTTTAGCTTGATTTTTTTGCCGACTTCTAAATTTTGTATTTTTTTGCCTGCGGCGTCTAAAATTTCGACGTTTTTTATGCAGGCTTTTTTGTTGCCCGATACGGTTGCGATTTTGCCGTTTTGCAGGGTTATTTGCGAGATTTGTACGTCTTGTTTTTTTGAGATTAGGGCGTTATAGTAATCAAGCACTGCTTCAGGCTCGCCGTCCTTTAAAATTTGCCCTTTTTCTAGCAAGATCACGCGATCGCAGATGGATTTTATCGCGCCGCTATCGTGCGAAACGATGATGAGCGTCGTGCCTAGGCTTTTAAATTCTTTTATCTTATCAAAGCTTTTATGCTGAAAATACACGTCGCCCACCGATAGCGCCTCATCGATGATGAGTATATCTGGACGATTTGCCGTGACGACCGAAAAAGCAAGGCGCATCTGCATGCCGCTGCTGTAAATTCGCACGGGATAATCAAAATACTCGCCTATCTCGGCAAAGTCTTCGATATAGGCTATTATTTCGTCGATTTGCTCTTTTGAGTAGCCCATGAGAGAGCAGGACTGATAGGCGTTTTGCCTACCCGTTAGGTCGCCGTGAAAGCCCATGCCTAGCTCTAATATGGACGAAATTTTAGCCCCGCTCGTTACGCGGCCGCTTGAGGGCTTTAGCGTGCGCGATATGATTTTTAAAAGAGTGCTCTTGCCCGCTCCGTTTTGTCCGATTAGCCCGACTACTTCGCCGGCTCCCACGTCAAAGCTTACGTCTTTTAGTACGGTTTTTACGTTTTTTTCTTCTTTATTTTTACTAAACCACGAGGCAAATCGCTTAAAGTTGCTCTCGTAGTCCAAGTAAGTTTTGCAGATATTTTGAACCGATAAAATCATAAAACGTCCGCCATCTCTTCTTCGGCTCGTTTATAAACGAAAAACGCGGCCGCAAGGCTTGCCGCGCCGATAAAGGCCGGATAAATCAAGAGCGAAAAATCCGGCGTCTTATCGTAGATCAAAATATCGTGATAGCCGCTAACGACGCCCACAAGCGGGTTTATGTAGATAAGCTCTTGCAAATTCGGCGGCAAAATACTCGTCATATAAACGATCGGCGTTAGCCAAAATAAAAACTGCAATACGATGGCGATGATCTGGCCTACGTCGCGCATAAAGACGTTTATCACGCCAAAAAACAGCCCAAATCCGACGGCTAGCATCACCGTAACTAGGGAAAAGATCGGCAAAAAGATCAAATTTACGCCCGCAAAATGCCCCAAAAACGCAAATACTACCGCAATAGAGACGAATAAAATAAGATTGTTTATCGCCGAGCTTAAAACCACGGTAGCCGGAAGGACGATTTTAGGGAAGGACATTTTTTTGATTATGTTGGCGTTGTCGGTAAAAATACCGATGCAGCGCGAAAAAATCTCGCTAAAAAGCATCCAGCAAAGCATCCCGCTCATTAGGTAGATAGCGTAGGCGTATTTGCTATCGATGCCGGGCAGCTTGGCTGATAGTACCGAGGAAAGTATGGTCGCGTAGATGAGCACCTGGGCTAGCGGATGCAGTATCGCCCACGCTACGCCCAGCTTGCTTTTTGCGAATTTGGTTATAAACTCGTTTTTGACCGAATTTACGATAAAAAACCTATACGTATAAATATTTGAAAACAATCTTTCGTCCGATTTAGCTAAATTTGCGTGATTTTAGCAAATAAAGGCTAAAAATAAAAATAAAGCTAAATTTATGATCGAAATTTAATAACTCAGTCTGAAATTTTCCTTTGCTCGACCTATCTCGTCTTTGGTTATGAGTCCTCGTTTTTTTAGCTCGCGGACTAAATTTCTAGAAGCTTTTTTGATGGTTTCTATCTCTGCGTTTAGTCCGCCGGCTACCGAAAATAGCCAGTATTTATGGATTTCTACCCATTCGGCTAGCTTATTTACCTTTTGCATCGTAGTATCGCTCGGGGCGACTGAGATTTTAGCTAGTTCAAGCTCTTGGAAATATACGGATATGGCCACGATATTTTCGATGAAAGGCTTAAATTTAGGCTTTGAGATAGCGTCTTTTGCTTTATCTATCCTATTTGAAATTTTAACGAGCTTGTGAAAGTGTTTTTCGTTTACTTTCCCTTCGTCTCTTAGTTTTGAAATTTCGTCTATTTTCGGTACGACTTCTAAAAACGTTTCTTCGATTATACGTTTGGCTTCGTTTTCAAAGCTTAGTTTTTTTACGAGTACTTTATATGCTTTTAACATATCCTTGTTTGTTCTTTTTTCTTTTATCGGCGCGATATTGGGGAGATTTTTTTGTTTTTTGTCTTTGCAAAGCTCTTGCATAGTCTCTAAAAACGGCTTTTCTATGCTGCCTTCTATCCTGGCGCCGCCTTGCGTGCAGTTATACGTCGTTACGTCTTTTTTGCTCGACTGCTCGATATCGGCTTCAAATTGATTTCTAAATTTATCCCAGACGTAAGTCGTGCGAACTTCGCCCTCGCCGCCGTAGGCTTTGACGTATAGATACTCGTCGGCTTGCGCGAACGCGTGCCCGGTGGCGTGAGATTTACCGTCCGGAGCAAAGGCTAAGTCTTGTCCGATTAAAACGATATTTTTGTGTTTTAAAACGTAGGCTAGCTGATAGGCTTGATTTGCCGTGGAGTGACCGATCCCTAGGTAGCCGTAGCCTTTTAGCCCGAACGACGTTTCGTTTTGCTGAGGGCGCATGGTTAGGACTAGGCGGCGAGGTAAGATATTTTTAATCGTTTTTCTATGCGTTAAAGACGCGATGATAAAGTAAGCGTCTTTGTCTATTTTTTTATCTCTTTTTTTAAAAAAACTCGACGTGGCCTCTACGCGTTCTATCGAAGTTACGTAATCAGGCTTTATGCCGTGTTTCATTAATATCGGTAGCGATGCGTCAAGGCTGATGACTGTAACGTACGGAGCAAATTTTTTAAGCGTCTCAAGCTGTTTATCAAGGCTTGGCCCCGTTGAAACGATGACTGCCGTGTCCATTAGTTTATAGCGCTTTTTTATCAAATCGACGTAGGAGTAGTTTGTGAGCATCGCCGTTAAATTTTCTATATTATTCCTCACTCCGATTAGATTGTCGTCTATGCTGTTGCCGTGACCAGCCACCATTTGAGAGATGGCTTTTGCAAAGGATTGATTTATTTCTGCGTAGTCGTCGCTAAACTGATCGTAAAACGGCGAGTGAATTTGAAGATTGTAAATTTTAGCGTATGCGGTAAATTTGCTATTGCACGCCAGATAATAAAACTGCGTGTAGTTTGCGAACTCGGAGTAAAAAAGAGTTAGCCTTTCGCTGGATAATTCGTCTGAAAGGTCGATCAAATTTAACACCGCATAGATGATTTCGATTTCCGGTTCTACGACGATGATTTTTTGATGCGTTTCGTTTTTTAAAAGCGCTTTATAAAGTATACCGTTGCCTAGCCCGTAAAAATACATAATCGGATAGCGCTTATATTCGTTCTCGACGGATTCTAGCGTATTTTGGACGTCTTTGACGGGATTTTCGTAGACGTATTTTAAGGTTTTATTGTTGATGATGTTTATGTCGATCGGGTCTTTGCCGACAAATACGTCGTAATCCGCCATCTCTTCCATTCCCCAAAGGCGCGCAGCTAAAATTTCGTCTTGCTGAAAGAGGGCTTGCAAGTTTTTTTGAAATATCGGATTGGCGCTTGGTTCAAATGCTTCAGAGCTTTTTTTTGCGTTTTTTTGCTCGTTTTCGTTTTCTTTTACGACCTGAAAATCATCCATAGTCGAATATTCGTTTTTCGGCATTTTGCCTCCTTATTTATATTGCTATTTTGTTTTAAAGCTAAATTCGTTCCAAATTTACGCCCGAATTTCGCGCAAACTCGGCCGGAGCTTTAAGTATATACTTAGCAAGCGGGCTTGCGGGCTAGCGCGGTATCAAATCTTTGCGATATGCACTAAATTTACATATCCTCGCTGCTTAATCTGTCGCCGAAATTTATATCTCGTTTGGCCGGTTTGCCGATTAGCTCGCGTTTAAATTTAGGATGCAAACCCCAGCCCGGACGCACGCTTTTTACATTTTGCTCGCTAAAAATTTCGCCTTTTTTGATATCTGCGCTTGCGTAAAGCGAACGGGCGTAGTTGCGACTGGCGAGCGCTCTTTCGTCTAATTCGTAGACGGCTTTGCCTAGTAGTTTTTCCGCGTCTCTTACGGCGCTTGCCATCTGTTTAAATTCATCCTCGTCCAGACTAAACGCCTCGTCCACGCTTCGCACCTCTTTGTTTAGGATAAAATGTTTTTCTACGATGCGAGCTCCAAGGCTCACGGCGACTACGGGCGCTACGATACCTAGAGTATGGTCTGAAAAGCCGACCTCTACGCCAAATTTGTGCCTCATATCGGCAATCGTGAGTAGATTCATCCCCTCAAGCGGAGCTGGGTAGCTAGACGTACATTTTAAAAGCGCGACGTTTTCGTTGCCGCACTCTTTGCAAATTTGTACCGCGTCTTTAATCTCCCGCAGGGTGGCGATGCCGGTCGAGATGACGACGGGTTTGCCTTTTTTAGCTATGTGCCGTATAAAATCGTAATCGGTTACCTCAAAGCTAGCGATTTTGTAAGCAGGCGGGTCAAAGCGCTCCAAAAAATCGGCGTCGTCGTCGCTAAACGGGCTTGAAAAGCAGATTAACCCTTCGTTTGCGGCCGTTTTAAAAAGCGTTTCGTGCCACTCGCGCGGAGTCAAGGCTTTTTGATAAAGGCTATATAAATCATACCCGTCCCATAGCCCGCCGCGTAGCATAAAATCCTCTTTTTTGGAATTTAGCGTCAGGCTATCGGCCGTGTATGTTTGCAGTTTTACGGCGTCGGCTCCCGCGCGTTTGGCCGCCTTGATAGTTTCGACGGCAAGTTCTAAGCTGCCTGAGTGATTTGCCGAGAGTTCGGCGATCAAAAGAACCTTTTCGTTCGTATCGAAATTTGCTATTTTCATAGATTCGGCTCCGAAATTTTAGTTTGATTTTATCATAAAATTTGCCCCGCTAGGCTATAATCTCCCTAAAAACAAGGAAAAAAATGGACGCCAAAACCATCGCCGTCATCCCCGCTCGCGGCGGCAGCAAAAGAATCCCGCGAAAAAATATAAAGCCTTTTTGCGGCAAACCGATGATCGCTTACAGCATAGAAGCTGCGATTAGGTCGGGGATTTTTGACGAGATTATCGTCTCCACCGACGACGAGGAGATAGCGGACGTTGCGAAAAATGCGGGCGCTAGCGTGCCGTTTATGCGCCCAAAAGAGTTAAGCGACGATTTTACCGCGACGGGCGCGGTCGTAGAGCATGCGATAAAATTTTTGCAAGCAAGAGGCGATAGGATAAAATTCGTCTGCACGATTTACGCTACCGCGCCGCTGATAGACGAATTTTACATTAAACTAGGCCTTGAAAAGCTACGCGCCTCAAATGCCAAAAACGCCTTTTCGTGCACTTCTATGCCGTTTCCTATCTGGCGGACGTTTAAGATCGCCAAGGGCGGGCGGTGCGAGATGTTTTGGAGAGAAAATTTCGCCAAAAGAAGCCAGGATTTAGAGGAGGCTTATCAAGACGCGGGGCAGTTTTACTGGACGAATTTAGACGCGCCTTCGAGCGATGAAATTTTTTTCGGGCGAGATAGCATAGCGATCGTTTTACCGCGTCACTTAGTGCAGGATATCGATACGCTGCAAGACTGGATAAGAGCGGAGTTTTTATACGAAGCGGTGCAAAAATCAAGGGAAAAAGCATGAGAAAAAAACGGCTAGAAATCATAAATTTCGTAAATTTAAGCGACGAGAAGTACCGAAAAATCTTAGAATATAGAAATCAAGAATATGTTAGAACCGTATCAAATTCGCCCGAACCTATCACGGTAAAGCAGCACGAAGCCTACCGCGAAGCGCTAAAAAAGCGCGATAAATTTTTCGCGTTTTTGATAACGTGCGACGGCGCGGACTATGCGGTGATAAATTTAAAAAAGCTTGACGACGGGTCGTTTTATCTGGGGTATTATTTGACCGACGAGCTATATAAATTTGAAGGCGGAGGCGTAGCCGTGCATAACTGCATGATGTATATATGCGACCGGCTAAAAATCAAGCTTATATCTTACGATATAAAGCCCGAAAATAGCAGGGTTTTTAGAGTCGGTCAATGCGGCGAAGATATAGCCGTTAGCGGCAGTAGCGAGGCTTTACACCACCTAGTTAGGCTATACGGCTACGACGACGAATGCGTAAAAAATAGCAAATCCGCAAAATTATTTAATAAAATTTATGAGATAAAAGAGGGCGATTTTAGCTAAAAATCGGTAATTACCATATCGCAAAAATCGAATTTACCAAGACTCGTTACGATAGAGGCGTAGTTTAGCCCCGCGCCAAAACCCGCCAGCATACATTTATAAATATCGCCGCCCGTCATCTGCTCTTTGGCGTTATGAGCGATACAAACGGGGATCGTGGAGCTGTTTGAGTTACCGTAAAAAGTAACTACGTTGCTAGGTGCCTTTTGGCTTGAAACGCCTAGTTTTTGAGCTAGTTTATCGACCATAAATTTATTCGGCTGGTGGAAAAAATAATAATCCAGATCGTCTTTATCCGCGCCCGCGTAAGCTAGGCTTTGGGCGATATATTTAGGCACGTTTTGCATTACGTATTGAAATACCGCCTGTCCGTCCATATGAATGCGCGGCAAACAGTCGCGACCGCCGTATTTGGAGCTTGAAAATTTAGCTTTTTCCTCGTTCGTCGGCTTTCTAAAACCCATCGCCGGAAATACCAGCGCATCGTAGTCCTTGGCATCCGTTACGCAGTGAAAGAACGCGTCGTTTTCGCCGTTTTCTACGACAGTAATACAAATAGCGTCGCCTGCTAGAGGATAGCTGCTAGTGTCGCTTCTGTCGGGATTTTTGCATATAACGTCGCCCGTTATCAGGACTACTTTTTTAGCGCCTTCGTTATTTAGCAGCATAAAGGCTTGAAATAATCCGTTAATAAAGCCGGCGCATTGCTGATTCGTATCCATGCAAAAAATTTCGGAGCTTAAATTTAGCTCGCCGGCGATTAAATTAGCGGTCGCCGGCATTAAAAAATCAGGCGTCGTCGTAGCCACTACGAGCGCGGAAATTTCCTCTTTTTTCAGCAGCCCCTTTTCAAAAAGGCGGTTTAGTCCGTAGACCGCCACTTGGGACAAATACGTTTCGTCTTTAAAAAATCTGTGCCTGTCGTAACCCATCGTATTTTTTAGCTTTAAATTTTGCTTTTGCGAAAGCGAGTTAAATTTCATATCGTCTTCGAATTTGTACTCCGTCTGCGGAAGCAAAGCCAAAATACCGCTGATTTTTTTACCGAAAAATTTAGTTTTCATTAGGCTTTTGCGCCGCTTTTAACGATTAAATTTTCTATAGCTTCGATACTGCCGAAATTTTCGGGCAAGATATCGCCGCCGTCTATTTTTACGCCGAATTTTTCTTCTAAATCCGTAACTAACGTAAGCACGTCAAAGCTATCCAGTATGCCCGATTCGATAAAATCCTCATCACTAGCGAAGTCGTATTCCGGTCTAATATCTACTAAAATTTCTCTTATTTTTTCTTTCATATCGTCTCTTTATCTAAAATTTCCGCCGTCTATGAAGTAGTTTTCGCCTACGATATACCTAGCCGCATCGCTTAGCAAAAATATCGCCGTATTCGCCACTTCTTGCGGTTCTAGCAATCTGCATATATCAGACGTCGTGTACGGGTCTTTTTCGTCGTTTTTTAAATCTCTAAAAATTTGAGTATCTTTTACCATTTGAGTTAATACGCCGCCGACTATGACCGTGTTTATACGCATTTTTCTTTTTACTAATTCCAAAGATAGCGGCTTAGCGATAGCGTCTAGCGAGGCCTTACTGATGATATAAGCAATTTGCCCTTTTAAAAACATTTTCGTTACGATGGATGAAAAAAATACCACGGACGCGCCGTCGTCGGAGTTTTGTTTTTTGGATAACTGCTTTACTATTTCAAGCCCCGAAAAGGCGTTTATTTTAAAAATTTTTTCATTCGTCGCGTGGTCTAGCAGTTTAAACGGATATATGGACGGCACTCCCGCAGCGTGGACGCATCCGTTAAATTTAACCCCGTCGAATTTAACGCAGTCTGAAACTAACTGCGCGATCCCGTCTATATCTTGTAAATCGTAAGCGAAAATTTTATGCTTGGCCGGCTCTTTCATCATAGATAGCGTCTGTTTTAGCCTAGCCTCATCTCTGGCTATTAGCGCTACGCTAGCGCCTAGTTCGCTAAGCCTGACGGCTATTTGCCTACCGATACCCGAGCTTGCTCCCGTTACTAAAATTTTTTTATCTTTGAAATTTATCATACCAGATAGCCTCTGACGTCAAAATGCCTACCGTAAACGCCGCTTGAACTCTCACTTAGCAAAAATGCGATCTGTTTGGCTAAAATTTCAGGGTCGATCGCGCCCGTTTGCATCATGGCTACTAACTCTCGCTCTCTTTGGCTGGGCTCTTTATCGCTTTGCACGACGGCAGGGCGGATGGAGTTTATCCTGATGCCTTTGGAGTATATCTCTTTTGCGATCGAGGGTATAGCGTTATCCATCGCCGCTTTTGACGCGCCGTAGGCTATTTGCCCCTTGTCCGCTCCTAGCGATGCGTAGTTTGAGACGGCTACTATGCTACTTTTGGCGTTATAAATTCCTTCGCTAGCAAAAACCCTAACGGCCTGGATAAACGCAAAGAAATTTTCCGTCATAGCGTCTTGCAAAAGCTCTAATGAAGTATCCGCCAAAGGCGCGGTTAAATTTTTATCTACGGCATAAACCAGTCCGTCAAGCTTTAAGCCGTCGAAATTTACGACGTCCCGTATAAAATTTTCGATTTTTTCTACACGGCTAGCGTCAAAGGCTATCGCGCGACCGTCGCTTAAATTTAACGAAACCTTATCCAAAGCGCGCTCGTTCTTGTCGCTCATGACGATTTTGGCGCCCGACTCGCTTAAAATTTTAGCCGCCGCGCCGCCAATGACGCCGCAGCCCATTATCAGTATTTTTTTATTCTTTAGATTTAGCATTAGCTTCGAGTACTTTTGATCTGCCCTCGTCCCACGTGATATCGGTTTGGATGATAGGCAAAATATCTTTCGGACTTATATAGGCGTCCGCTACGCCTAGCGAGAGCCCTATACCAAAGCCCGACATTATGACTTTGACGCTCTCGTCGCCGTCCTTGTCGCCGTAGTAGTCGCACATGGCGTTCGGTACGCTAGCCGATGAGGTGTTGGCGTATCTTTCAAGGCTTAAGCGCGACTTGTCTTGCATCTTTATTTTTTTAGCTATCGTATCTAGCATAGACTTGTTTGCTTGATGAAGCAGTACCGAGTCGTAGTCCTCCGCAGAGGCCTGAAATTTTTCAAAAAACGCCTTAAATAGCCTCGGGACTTTGGTTATGCTAAAAGAAACTACGGCTAGCCCGTCCATATGCAAAGACATATCAAACTGCGGACGCCCGACGTATGCGTATCTCGACCCGTGACAAGCTCCGATGGCTTTAAACCCATCGCCCATAGATTGCAGGGCAAATCTAAACCCTTCGTTTCCTTTGTCGTATTCGATCAGCGTCGCGCTCCCGCAGTCTCCAAAAAGTAGGTCGTTTAAGTCACCAAACATATTAGTCGTGACGCCGTTTATTCCAAATATGCTAGGTTCGGTTACGTCGCCCGCCAATAAAAGAACTTTTTTTAAGTATCCGCTTTGTAGCATCGATGCGGCCGTATGCAAGCCGAAAATATAACCCGAACAACCCAAATTTATATCGTAGGCTATACATTCCTGAGATAGGCCTAGTCTATATTGCAGCGTTATCGCCGTAGCTGGTACCGTATAATCGGGACTTTGCGTTACTAAAATAACCGCGTCTATCTCGTCTCTTGAAATGTTTTTTTTCTTTATTATCTCATCTGCCGCGGCAAAGCACAGGTCAGACGTTATCGTCTTGTTGTTTTTGCTATAAAATTTCTGCTTGATGCCCGTATCTTTTACGAATCTTTCCACGCTTTCTTTATCAAATTTTTTATAAAAATCTTCAAGCGCGAGTTTATCTTCCGGTACGGCGCAGCAAACCGCCGAAATTTTTACGTTTTTAATGTGATCAAACGCCATTATTTCATACTATCTAATATATCTTGGATCGTTTTGAAATTTCTTATATCGTTAGGATTTGCCGTCACGCCAAAGTGCTCGTCCATCATAACGACGTAAGAGATAGCCGCGAGCGAATCCCACTCTTCAAGCTCCTCAAGCTTGGTTTCTGGAGTAAAATCGCTTACTTCAAGCTCTAAAAGCTCGGCTATTAGGGCCATTTTTTCGTTTGTATCCATCTTAAATCCTCCTTAAAATTTTAGCTTGATTTTAACTAAAATACAATAAAATCAAGCTAAAATTTTAATCACCTCAAATAAGGTAAAAAATGCAAAAAAATATGCTGTCCTACTTGCAAAATTCGACCTTAAGGTTTCCTCTTAAAACGGCGATACGAGATGAAGACGAGAGCGTAAATTTTAGCGAGTTAAATTCTCAGGCTAAGGCGATTGCCGCGCATTTTCAGAGCTTAAATGTAACCAAAAACAGGCCCGTGGGCATACTTTTGCCAAAAAGCGTAAAAGCTATAAAATGCTTTTTGGGGACGCTTTATAACGGTTGCTTTTACGTGCCGCTAGACGTCAAAAATCCCGCGTCTAGGCTTGAAGCTATCATCAAAAATTTAAACCTAGAATTTATCGTTACCGACGCGAAGCATGCCCAAATTTTAAAAAATTCGGGCGTAAATTTAATCATCTTTGATGAGATAAATTTAAAGGACGAGGATAAATTTGATCGGGCGAATTACGAAAATACGATCGATACCGATCCGCTTTATATCATAAACACTTCGGGCTCCACCGGTACGCCAAAGGGTGTAGCAATCTCGCACAAAAGCGCGATAAATTACATCGAGTGGGCATGCAAGACGTTTAATTTTAAAGACGATTTAAAAATCGCGAGCCAAGCTCCTTTTATTTTCGACAACTCCGTTCTTGATATTTATCTGACGCTAAAAACGGGTTCTACGCTATTTTTGATACCGCAAGAGCTTTTTACGTTTCCGATTAAAGTAGTGGAATATTTGGAAAAAAACGAGATAAATTTTATATTTTGGGTGCCTTCCGTCATGGCGAATATCGCCGCGCTGGATTTGCTAAAAGGGGTAAATTTAAGCCTTGAATTTATAATTTTCGCAGGCGAAGTCATGCCCATAAAAACGATGAATTATTTTAAATCTCGTTTTAAAAACGCCATTTTGGCAAATTTGTACGGACCGACGGAGACGACCGTCGATTGCGCGTATTATGTCGTAGATCGCGATTTTAGCGACGAGGAGAGTTTGCCCATAGGCTATCCTTGCAAAAATACCGACGTCTTTTTGCTGGATGAAAACGACGCGCTAGTAACTGCGCGAAATACGCTAGGCGAGCTTTGCGTGCGCGGCGCCTCGCTAGCCCTTGGATACTACAACGATTCGGTTAAAACCGCTAGCGCTTTTACGCAAAATCCGCTAAATCTCGCATATCCCGAGCGAATCTACCGCACGGGCGATCTAGCCTACTACAACGAGCGCGGCGAGCTAATGTATAAAGGCCGCAAGGACTTTCAGATCAAGCACATGGGGTACCGTATAGAGCTGGGCGAGATAGAGACGGCTGCCTTGTCTCTTAGCGGTGTAGATAGCGCGTGCGCGCTGTATGATGGGGCTATCGTGCTAATTTATACTTCGCAAACCGCCGTTTCGCAAAGAGAAATTCTGCTATATTTAGGCAAAATTTTGCCTAAATATATGTTGCCGACGCGCTTTGTAATGCTTGATGAGATGCCGCTAAACGTAAACGGCAAGATAGATAGAAACAAATTAAAAGAGCTAATAAAGGATCAAAAATGAAAATAAAAGACGGCGATTTTAAAGAGCTCGTAGACGCGCTTTTTGCCACGCAAGAGGGCGAATTTAATCATATCTACGAACAAGAAAAGATAGAGCGGTTTAAGACGCTTTGTAAAGATAAAAAGTTAATTATTTTAGGCACTGGCTATTATCTAAAAGTATTGCCTAAATTTTTAAAACTAACCTACGGCGTAGATATTTACGGCGTATACGACTGGGTAGCCGAAGAACAAAGCGGCGAAGGAATCCTAGCCGGTAGCGAGGATTACAAATATCTCGATCTAAAAAAATATAATAAATTTAAAGCGAATTTAATATCAAAAGAGGAATTTTACGCAGATCCCGCAAATACGGTTATATTTTTAAACAGCGAAACCTTTCCCGAGGTTCCCGTAAGGCTCTATGAAAACGGATTTAAAGACATCTATCATATGAGATGTTTAGCGAGCGGATTTTTGACGCGAGAGATTTTCGACAAAAAGACGACGGGACTTGAAATGTATGATATAAACGAGATCAATCATAGCTTTACTACGCCCGAAATCGCCCGTATCGTAACGCTTTATAATCTGTTGGAAGACGAAAAATCAAGAAAAATTTTCAAAGCGATGATAAAATTTAAGCTTACGGAGGATTATTACTATACGGCGTATTCAAGAGAACTTAGCGGAGAGCAATACTTCGATAAGGAGATTATTAGCTTAAAAGACGATGAGGTTTTTGTAGACTGCGGAGGATATAACGGCGATACGATAGCCGAGTTTTTAGAGGCTTCAAACGGTAAATTTAAACATATTTATAGTTATGAGCCCGACGATGAAAATTTTAAAATTTTAAGCGAATTCGTAAGCAAACTACCGCAAGAAATAAAAGAAAAAATCACTCCTATAAATGCGGGAGTATCGTATAAAAACGAGACTTTTTACCTGCAAGCAAGCGGCGGTTGGACGACTTGTACCAGTGAGGTAACCGATAGGACGGCAAGGGTAACCGCGATAGACGAAGCGGGCGGGGCGGCGCCTACGTTTATTAAAATGGATATCGAGACTTTTGAGACTTATGCGTTACTGGGCGCAATGGATACGATTATAGATTATAAGCCAAAGCTCGCTATTTGCATTTACCATAAATTTAGCGATCTATGGGATATACCGCTACTTTTAAAGCAGTGGGTTAGCGAATATAAAATTTACATACGCCATTACCTAAATACGCAATCAGAAACGGTCGTATACGCCATACCGAAGGATCAAAAATGAAAATAAAAGACAGCGATTTTAAAGAGCTCGTAGACGCGCTTTTTGCCACGCAAGAGGGCGAATTTAATCATATCTACGAACAAGAAAAGATAGAGCGGTTTAAGACGCTTTGTAAAGATAAAAAGTTAATTATTTTAGGCACTGGCTATTATCTAAAAGTATTGCCTAAATTTTTAAAACTAACCTACGGCGTAGATATTTACGGCGTATACGACTGGGTAGCCGAAAGAGATAGCGGCGAGGGGATATTTGCAAACTGCAAAGACTACGATTATCTAGACTTGCAAAAATACGATAAATTTAAGGCAAATTTGATCTCCAAAAATGAATTTTACACAGATCCGGCAAATACGGTTATTTTTATAAACGCCGAAATTTTCGCTCAGCTTCCGCATTTGCTCTACGATAACGGCTTTACGCATATTTATAGCATGCGAAGTCTTGCGAAAAATTTTATAAGCGATAGCTTTTTCGATAAAAAGCAAACCGGCTTCGAAGAATACGACTTTAACGAACTAAACCACGTCTTTACGACGCCCGAAATTTCTCGCATAGTTACTCTCTACGGCTTGCTTAACGATGAAAAGTCAAGGCGCGTTTTTAAAGCCGCTTTGAAATTTAAACTCACCGAGGATTATACTTACCTTTTAGAGGTCAAAGACGACGTTAAAAAGCAGTATTTCGACGAAGTAGCGAAATTTAGCGACGAAGAGGTTTTCGTAGACTGCGGCGGATATACGGGAGATACGATAGAAGCGTTTTTAAAAGCCGTGGATAATAAATTTAAGCATATTTATAGCTTTGAGCCCGACGAGCGAAATTTTAAAATTTTAAGCAAATTCGTAAGCAAACTGCCGCAAGAAATAAAAGAAAAAATCACCCCGATAAAAGCCGGCGTACATCACGAAAATGCGACTTTTTATATGCAAGGCGAGGGTTTGGGAGCGACTTTAAGCGCCGAAATTTCGGAGCAAAAGATCGACGTAGCCGCGATTAGCGACGCTATAAACCATATCCCGACCTTTATCAAAATGGACGTGCAGACTTTTGAAACGTACGCGTTGCTAGGCGCGATGGATGATATAATAAGCCATAAACCAAAGCTTGCCATTTGCATTTATCATAAATTTAGCGACTTATGGGATATACCGCTGCTTTTAAAGCTATGGATACCGGACTGCAAGCTTTTTATGCGCCACTACGAATGCACGCAGGAAGAAACGGTGATTTACGCCTTGCCCGAAGCGAAGTAAATTTAGCCTGGCAGCGCTGCGTCGTTTAAAATTCTAGCTAGGCAAACGCCAAATTTGCTTAGCTTTTCGTTCTTATTTTCTTAAATCTTTGTGTAAATTCGGTCTTTTGCACGACGTTTACTTTAACGGGGATTTTAAAACTATCTAGTTTATCTTTGCAAAATTTTCTAACTAAAATTTTGATACCGTTCGCATCGACGCCCGGCTTTAAAACTACGTCGCAGCAGACGCTTTGATTCGTGATAGCGTTTTTTTCCGCGTAAACTAGGCAGTCTTGTATCTCTTTCATCTCAAGCAGCACCGACTCTACCTCGCACGGAAGCACCTTTTGTCCGCCCACGTTTATGATCTCTTTGCTTCTACCGATGATTTTTATAAAGCCGTCCTCGCTTTGCTGCGCTAAGTCGCCCGTTTTAAACCAGCCGTCATCGGTAAAGCTATCCATATCCGCATTTAGATAGCCTAAAATTCGCGTTTTGCTTTTTAGCCACAGCTCGCCGTCTACGATTTTATATTCCAAATTTTCATCGTCTATTTTCATAAAGGTAGAATCGGATGATTTTGACGACGTGGATGCGATGCCCGTTTCGCTGGTGCCGAAAGTCTGCAAAAATTTAACTTTGGTAAACACCGATTTTAGCCTATTTAAAAGCCCCTCCGGCATCGTCTCCGTGCCGTAGGTTATCATCCTTAGCGAGCTTAGATCGTATTTTTCGTAAGATTTGCCGATAAGAATCAGATTTAAAAACGTAGGGCTTGCGGGTAAAACGGCTATTTTATACTCGTTAATTAGCTTGCAGACGTCATCGGCGTTTCTGTTTTGAGGGATTATCATCGTAGCGCCCGTCGATAAGATATTTAACATCGTATTTATGCCGCCGATATGATCAAACATCAAAAAAACGAGCATATTCATCCGCTTTTGTTTTTTATTTTTATAAAGGTCTATTAGCGCGTCTAAATCGTGTATCATCGCTTTTGGCTTACCCGTGCTACCGCTTGAAAATAGCGTGAGGCCGGCTCGTCCGCTCTTTTTTAAATTCGATAAAATTTGATGCGTTCCGCCAGGATTTAGTTCTTTTACGTTAAACCCTCGGCCGCAAATTTCGATCGCTTTATCGCAAAAAGACTCTTTTAGTTTTAAATTTATCTCTTCTTGCGCGTTTGAGATTATGGGCGCGATTATGTTTTTATTTTCGTAAAGGGTGAAAAAAAGCGCGACGCTCTCAAACGAATAATCGCTCAAAATCGCGACTACTTCGCCGCTTTTGATTTCGCTTTTTATAAAATTTAGCGTCTCTTTTATTTTTAGATAAAGTTCCGCGTAGCTATATTTTTTATCTTTATGGATTATCGCCGTTTGGCTACCGTCTTTAAATTTCTCGATTATCTCTCGCATCAGTTATGAACTCCGCCTAAATATAAAATTTGTCCCGTGATAAAGTCGCTTTTTTCGTCGATGAAAAAATCTACCGCATTTTTTATATCGCCGAAATTTCCGAATCTCTTTATAGCTTGTCTTTCAAGAAGCGCGTTTATCTTGTCCTGCGGTACGGCCTTTATTAGGTCGGTTTTTATCGGCGTAGGGCCTAGCGCGTTTACGGTTATGTTAAATGGCGCTAGCTCTTTTGACAGCGTTTGGGTTAAATTTTCTATCGCGCTTTTGCTGGCGGCGTAGATCGCCTCTCCTTCTAGTCTTAGCGCGCTTGCGACGGTCGTATAATTTACGATACGGCCGTATTTTTTCTTCATCATGACCTTGCCGACTTCCCTGCTAAATAAAAACGTACCGAAAAAATTCGTTTCAAATACCTTTTTGACGCTATCAAAGGGCGTGGTTAAGAAGTGGTTCATGGAGGCGATGCCGGCATTGTTTATAAGCGCGTCTATCCTGCCGAATTCCCGTTTAACCTCTCTTATCATCGCTACGACCGCGATTTCGTCGCTTACGTCTAGGCTAAAATGTCTATAATTTTCGTGCGCGATTTTGCTTTGGCTCCTAGCGCAGCCCGCGACTAAATAGCCCTCCTGTAAATATCGCTCGCAAAGCTCTTTTCCGATGCCTTTTGAGGTGCCCGTTACGATTATCGCCTTAGCCATTTTGTTCTTCTAAAAGATTTTGAATATAATTGGCCAGCGTCTCCACGCTTCTAAACGGCGAGGTTTTTTGACTCATCGCTCTTTCATCGGCGAGTACGATGCTTTTGCCGAAATTTTGATAAATTTTATCCTCTAAATCGCTCACTATATAGACGAGCCCCAGACTATCTAGCGCGCTGGAAGAGCCGTAAAGCCTAGTATCTATCGTAGGGTTTTGCAGCTCTTTGCTTTGCAGCTCTTGATTGTATTCTTTGAGCGAATCGATGATTAAAGTTCGTATGGTTTGCAAATTCATTCGTCGTCCTTTATAAAGATATAGTTTTTTAGGCCGTCGGGTTTATATCCGAGCGCGGAATTTAGCCTAACGGCTTCTTTGTTCTCGTCGTTTATCCAGGTGTAAAAAGTCTGAGCCTCTTGCGTCTGCTTGGGAGCCGAAGCTAGCGCAAAGCCGATAAGGCCGTTTTGAAACTCTTTTTTTACGCAATTTAGCCTAAAATAGCAAATTTTTTCTTTTATTTCAAATATCGCCGCTCCGGCTATCGCGCGCTCTTGCTTGATAACAAAAACTAGGCCCTTTGCGATTAGTTCAGATAGCTCTTCAAGGCTCGGTAAATAATCGCTAAGCGGATCGAAAGTCTCGCTAATAAGCTCAAAAATTTCGCTTGCGTCGCTTAGATCCGCCGGTAAAACGTTGTTAAAGCTTCTGTTTTTTTTAACGGATCTATAACGAGAGTAAATTTTATACGGCTTAAATTTTACGCCTTTTAAAAAATCGCCCGCAACGGCGTTTTTCGAGACGATTTCGGCTACGACGGGCTCGTTTATCAGCCTAAAAAACTCGTCTAAATTTGCTAAATTTTCAAGCTTATCGACCAAATAGTAAAATTTATAAAATGAGCCTTGCTTTACGAGTAAAAAACAGCACTCTGCGCGTACTAAAATTTTAGCGTTTTTTATCGTTTCGTTAAATTCGTCGAAATTTACGAAAAAATTCGTAAATTTCGGACGATTTTTAAAAATTTCCGTCGCTTTTTGGCGCGCGTTTAGTTTGTCGCCCAGGATAAAGCTCTCGCCGTGTCCGGGGCAAACGCGCAAAAACGGATCTAGCGAGCGAAAGTACGGCATAGAAATTTTATCGTATGCGGCTTTTGCCTTCGCGCCGCCTAGAAACGACGTATCTACGGCCTCAAACAAGCTATCGCCCGAAAACAGCAGCCCTCCTAGCTTCACGCAGCAGCTGCCCTCGGAGTGTCCTGGCGTATGAACGAACGTAAGCGTATGCCCCAGCCACGAAAGCTCGTAATTTTCGTCAAATTCGGTATCGGCCTTTTGCGCGCTAAATTCCGGCGTCTCGCGCGTTTTTTTAATTTTCATAACGTCGTAAATCATATCGCTAAATCTCGATAAATTTTTGCTCGGATTTGCGATATTTTCGCTTGCTTTGCGTTGCGCGATTACTTTGGCGCCGTAGCGGCTTTTTAGCTCGTTTAGCGCTAAGACGTGATCAAAATGCTCGTGCGTTATAACGATAAAATCAAGCTTCTTGCCGCGCAAAGCGTCCGCAATCTGCGTAAAATCGGCCGGGTCTATGACGATAGCGTGCTCGCCGCAGGTTATTACGTAGGAGTTAGCCCCCAGATCGCCACCTTTGCAAATTTTTAATTCAACTTCGTTCATTTTCAAATCCGTCTAAAATTTTCGCTATTTTCGCTAGCGCGTCGCCGCTTATTTTGAGATAGGCGTTTTCGCAAATTTCATTTACGCTTACTAAATTTAAATTTAATAAATTTTCGTAGGCGTTTTTAATATCGCCTAAATTATTTATCATTTTAAGCTCTGCAAAACTTCTTACTACGTAGGCTAGGTAGCTCCACTCCACGCCGCAAACGGGCGTACCTAGCGTCATCGCCTCGTATGCGCTCATGCCGCCTAGCGTGACTAAGGCGTCGTGATTTAAGATTAAATCTATCAAATTCGCGGGGCTGTCGATAAAGCTTAAATTCGGTTTTTTAACGCTTTTTATCCTCGCCTTTCGCTCATCGCTCATCGCAGGTCCCAAAACTAGCGTATAAAGGCGACCGTCGTTTACTATCACGTTTGCAAAATATTCGCTAAACATCGCGGGATCGGCGCCTCCGAAAGATAGCAAGATATTTTTTAGCCGTGTCTTGGGCGTAAATTTAGCGCGCCTTTTTGCTACGTCGCTACCCACGATGTAGTAGCCAAACGAACGAAAAACTTCGAAATTTCCGCTTGCGGCGGGGTAGTCAAACTCGTCCATTATAAATAGCGCGTCCGGCTCAAAGCCGTATTCTAAGGTATTAAAACTTACGATTTTGCGCGCGCCCGCGTTTCGCGCGATATCGCTTAAATTTTTATCCGCATCGAGCAAATCGTTAATATAAATTTGCGGTTTTAGTCGGTAAATCAGCTCCTTTGAATGCTCCAAATTTTCGCTTCTAATCGCGTTTTGGCTAAATCTGGAAAATAACTTTTCGTCGCACTCGAAAATCGCTTTTACGTTGCGGTTTGGAGCTAGAAATTTTACTAGCTCGTAGCACCTTGCGAGGTTGCCGATACCGATTTTTTCGTTGCCGCGGGCGTGGAGCAGGATCAAACTCTACAACCTTGCGGCGTATCAAAGCTCTTTAAAACCTCAAAAAGCGCGTCCGCGACGAAATTTGCGTCCTCTAGGCTCATGCACTGATGGCACGGGATACTAAGCTCGGCGGCGTAAAAATCCTCGGCGCTAGGCACCGAAATATCGCCGTAGCGCTCGCGGTAAAAGCTAAATTTATAAGTCGGCTTATAGTGTACCTGCACGCCGATGCCGCGCGCGTGAAGGGCGGCAAATATGTCCTCTTTGGCGCACCAGAACTGGCGAAATAGTAAGATAGGGTAGAGGTGACGCGAGCTAACGACGCCGTCAGGTAACTTGATGGTACTAAAATACGGGTTTTTCTCAAATTTTTCGTCGTAAAATTTGGCGATTTTCTCGCGCGCCGCGATGGTTTCGTCTAGCCTTTTTAGCTGATTTAGTCCTAGCGCGCAGGCGACGTCGGGTAGGCGGTAGTTGTAGCCAAGCAAGCTCTGGTCGCTGTCCCAGAGGCGTTTTTTAGCTATGCCGTGCGAGCGGTAGAGGCGTGCCAGTCGCCCGCTCACGTCGGCGTTGGTTGGTAGCGCGCCCCCCGCAAAAGTCGTTAGCGGCTTAACGGGGTGAAAGCTAAAAATACTAACGTCCGCTTTTGCGCCGACTTTTACGCCGCTTTGCGAGCTGCCCAGCGCGTGCGAAGCGTCGTCAAGCACCTTTATGCCGTGCTCGCGGGCTAGTTTTAAGATAGCGCCCAAATTTACGGGATTGCCGCCGAAATCAACCGCCGTTATGACTTTGGTTTTAGGCGTGATGAGGCTTGCAAGCGCGTTTTCGTCGATATTTCCGTCAAATTTAACGGGCGCAAATTTAACCTCCGCTCCAGCCATTAGCGCCGCATTTGCCGTCGCCGCAAACGTGATGGGCGTCGTTATCACCTCGTCGTCTTCTCGTACTCCAAGCGCTAGATACGCCACGTGTAGCGCGGACGTCGCCGAGTTCATTGCTACGACGTGCTTTACGCCGACGTACTTGGCGATTGCTTCTTCAAATTTGCTGACTTTGTCGCCGCCCGTTAGGATATCGTCTTTTAGGGCGCTCACGACGGCGGCGATGTCGGAGTCGGTGATTTGTTGTCTGCTATAAGGTATCATTTTTGTCCTTTTCGGCTTGTCTTTATTGAGGCTTGTCTTTTTCCGTTATACGTCGTTAAATTTAAAATTTTCTCGGTCACGTATTTTATATACGCTCCCTCGCAAATTTTAAATTTGCCTCGTCTAGCGAAAAAATACTTCGCCTCGTTTTTTATAAATTTTATACGCTTAACTCAAATTTCAGTCAAATTTATTTACTAGCCTCGATCATCTCTAAAAGCCCGTCTTTATCTAGCCAAATTTTATTTTTATCCGAGCTGTACTCGAAATTTTCCTCCACGAGATGCCCTTTTTCGCCTAGTGCGTTTGTGCTAAAATCATCGTCCTTGCTCGTAAATTTGATCGACGGGCTGATCACGTAGTGGTCGTCAAACTCGTAGGTTAGGTGCGCGTCGTCCTTGCCGATCATGACCTCGTGCATCTTTTCGCCCGGGCGGATGCCGATTATTTTTACGCCAAGACGTGGCGCCATGGAGCGAGCAAGCTCTATCATCGTCATCGACGGAATTTTGGGGATGAAAATTTCGCCGCCTTTCATGCGCTCGAAGTTTTTAAGCACGAAATTTACGCCTTGCTCCAGCGTGATCCAAAACCGCGTCATATCCGCGTGCGTGATCGGTAGCTCTTTTACGCCTTCCGCGATCAGTCTCTTAAACAGCGGCACGACCGAGCCGCGCGAGCCTATAACGTTGCCGTAGCGAACGACGCTAAATTTCGTTCCTTTACCGCCCGAGATATTATTTGCCGCGACGAAAAGTTTATCACTGGCAAGCTTGGTCGCACCGTATAAATTTACCGGGTTGCACGCCTTGTCTGTCGAGAGCGCTATGACCTTGCTCACGCCGCATTCAAGCGCCGCGTCTATAACGTTTTGCGCGCCGTTGACGTTGGTTTTGATGCACTCCATCGGGTTGTATTCGGCGATTGGCACGTGCTTCATGGCTGCTGCGTGGATGACGTAGTCGATGCCGTTCATCGCGGTCATCAGGCGCTTTTCGTCGCGCACGTCGCCGATGAAAAATCGCATAGCGGGATCCTTAAAAACCTGCGCCATCTCGTACTGTTTTAGCTCGTCGCGAGAGTAGATGACTAGCCGTTTTGGTTTAAATTTGGAGAGTAAAATTTCGGTGTATTTTTTACCGAACGAGCCGGTGCCGCCGGTGATGAGGATGGATTTTCCGTTAAACATTTATTTTTGCCTTTCGCGATTTGTTTTTTCGCCGTACGTCGTAAATTTAAATTCGCTTGGCCGCGTATTTTTCATACGCTCCTTCGCAAATTTTAAATTTGCCTCATCTAGCTAAAACGATTCGCCGTTTATTTAAATTTTATTCAGCCGGAGCAAAAACCGTGCCTTAAATTTGATTCAAAATTTAGCTCGTTAAATTTGTTTAGGTGCGGTATTTTTGCTTTTACTCTTTGCTTTGCGCTCGTAACGAGACTTTGCTACGAGGAGGCGAGGCGGATTAAATTTTAAGCGGATAAAGGTTGCCCGGCTTAAAATTTGTAATCCAGCGAAGCATAAGCAAAAAAGATAAGCCCCTAAACTACTTCAAAATCCTAGGCAGGGTTATCCCCTCCTGCGCCTGATACTTCCCTTTTTTGTCCGCATATGTCACTTCGCACGGCTCGTCGCCCTCGATAAACAGCACCTGCGCGATGCCTTCGTTCGCGTAAATTTTAGCAGGTAGCGGCGTCGTATTTGATATCTCGATCGTGATGTGCCCCTTAAATCCGGGCTCAAAAGGCGTGACGTTTACGATGATGCCGCAGCGAGCGTATGTGCTTTTGCCTAGGCAGATGGCTAGCACGTTATCGGGCATGTTAAAATACTCGATCGTGCGCGCTAGAGCGAATGAATTTGGCGGGACGATGCACACGTCGCCTTTAAAGTCTACTACGTTTTTTTCGTCGAAATTTTTCGGATCGACCACGGTGCCGCCGATGTTCGTAAAGATTTTAAACTCGTCGCCCACGCGGATATCGTAGCCATAGCTAGACACTCCGTAGCTCACCACGCCGCGTCCGACTTGTTCCTCGGCAAACGGCACTATCATCGCCTTTTCGTGCGACATTTTGCGTATCCAGGCGTCAGATTTTAGCCCCATTTTTTACCTTTATTTTAAATTTAAGCGATTATAACATAATTTAAATTTACGTAAAATTTGAGCGAAGTTTTACGCTAAATTTTATCAAATTTTAATACGCTATCGGCAAATTTTCTTATTTTTTATAATTAATTTTTAAATTAAAGCAAAGTATAATAACACATTTTAAATTCTCTTAAACGAAAGGAAAATAATGTATTCAAACGTATCGCGTAAATTTGCAAATTTACGCAGTAACAAGGGCTCAAATTTGCCTCTTTCGGCGCTCACCTGCTTGCTGTTAGCCGCAAGCGGAGCTTATGCTTACACCGAGGCCGGCGTTTCCGGAAACACTTCTAGCTGGGAGAGCGCGGAGTATAAAAAAGACTGGGGACTAGTCTCTATGAACGCCTCCACGGCTTACGCGCTAGGCTTTAACGGTAGCGGAACAAAGATCGGCGTCATGGACTCTGGCGTACTTTTGAGCCATCCCGAGTTTCAAGACGGTAGGATTCATACAGTAAAAACGATCGGCAACTATAGCAAAAACGGCATGAGATACCCCGATGCCGCACTAGGAAACGGCTCGATAGATAAAAATCAGCCAGTAAAAGATGGCAAGCGAAATTTTAATAAAAACGACAACGGCGTGTTTAAAAAAGGCGAAGCTTTTAGCGACGACGGTAGTTGGGTAAGGGGCGTAAACGACGCCCACGGCACCCACGTGGGCGGTACGATGGCGGCTAGTAGAGACGGTAGCGGCATGCACGGCGTGGCGTTTGGCGCACAACTATACTCCGCAAATACCGGCGGCAACGATAATATGACGTATGGACCAAATCAAGACTACAACTATTTCTTAAAAGGCTACACTGCCTTGGCCGATGCGGGCGCAAAGGTGATAAATAACAGCTGGGGTTCAAATAGGCGCGTAAATTCGTCCTTTGCGGGCGCACTCGGATACAAGCCTACTTACGACTGGAGGGCCGTTCCTGAATACGATGTGGAATTTTACGACGTGACGGTAGCCAATCAAACTACCGCAGCAAAAGACCATATAAATTTAAAAGATATGAACGAGGCCAAAAAGGCTTATTATCAGTTCGTAACTAGCGGCGAAAAAAGCTTTTTAGATGCAGCTTACGAAGTAGCGGTAAAAAGAGGGGTTATCCAGGTATTTACGGCTGGAAATAGGAGCCTAATGGCCGAGTCTTTCACTCGCGCGGCATTGCCTTATTTTAGACCGGACGCCGAGGACTACTGGATCAACGTCACGGGTCAAACCGGCGCGGATGGCTATCCTAACGACTCTAGCGCGTATATAAGAGGCTATAAAGCATCCTCGGATATTCAGGAATTTAACCTTGCCGGACACTCGAAGTGGTGGACGATCGCAGCTCCGGCTGAGGAGATTTATTCCGCGTATGTCGAGCTTACCGACAATGCAACATACGGCAAAGCTATATATAAATCATCGGGCGGTACTTCTATGGCAGCTCCTCACGTTAGCGGAGCCTTGGGTGTCATAATGCAGCGCTATCCGTATATGAGCATGCCTCAGATTAGAGAAACGATGCTAACTACGGCTAGACAAAGGACGCTAAGAGCCGGTCACGGTGCAGGCGGCATGCTAGAGCGTTGGGGTAGCGACGGCGAGGGCGTACCTAGCAACGTCTGGGGCTGGGGTATACTCGACCTTGGTAAAGCGATGTTTGGTCCTGGGCAGTTTTTGGGAAACTTTGACGTTACGATGAATCAAAACGATATCTGGACAAATAACATCTCAGACGTCGCTATCAAATTTAGAAAAACCGAGGACGATAGCGATGCTGCGGCTTGGGCGGCTAGAAAAGCGGCTCTTAACGCCAAGTCAAATTTGAGCGCGGAAGAAAAAGCCGAGATGACCTTTGAAATCGCAAGAGAGCAGGCTAGAGCTGCAAGAGCGGCGGAGGGCTATGAAGGCTCGCTAACTAAAAGAGGAGACGGCGCTTTGACTCTTGTCGGAGACAATAGCTTTACCGGAGCTGTAAATATATACGGCGGTAAAATCTCGGCTCTAAATCAATCAATCTCTTCTTCAAGAAGCATAAACGTCCATAAAGGCGGCGAATTTGAAGTTTTAAACGCTCTTACTTACCAAACTCCAAGCGCGGGCGGTTTCGTGAGCACGACCAAGGCAAGCGACGCTGCGCAAGTTAACGCCGTTATAAACGCAGGCGGCGCATTTGTGGTTAACGACGGCGCTCATAATCTAAATTTAACCTTTAAAGAGGGCTCTTTATTGAAGGCTGCATTGCTATCAAACGCCGAGCTTGCAAATTTGGCGGCAAATCCGACTCTAAAGAAAACCATAAACGCAAGCGGAAACTTCGCGGGAGTAAATTTAGCTAAGGTCGAGGATAGCTATGCGTTCTTTAAAACCGCTAAAGAAACTGTTGGCGGCTCAAATTTAGCTCTTTCTTTGCAAAAAGGCAAAAGCATGGAGGAGGTAGCCTCTACTAGCGCCGAGAAGTCGTTTGCTAGATTGGTCGAGGCAAATCCTAGTAGCGCTATTTATTCGTCTATGCTCGGAGCGGATCGTAACACGGCGGCCGCATACTTTGGCGCATTTTCAAACAATCTAGACTTTAAAGCGCAAAACAACTCCGCTATAGACTCGTTTATGCTCGCAAATTCGGTTAAAAACAAAAACGGAGCTAAAAGGGCCGATATCGACACGGGAGTCGAGCTTTGGCTGCTTAGCAGCGCAAGCAGGGTGACTTCTGACAATAACGCCGGCGGCAGACTGGGCACGAATGCATTTACAAATCTAGTAGGCGTTGATTTTCTAGTGGGCGATAGCTCAAAAGCAGGCGTATTCGTAGGCCTTGGCAAAACAAATCACAAGCTAGGCGATAGCAAAGCGGTAAAAAGCAAAGACGCGCATGCGGGTATCTACGGCGATATAGGACTTGATCCTATCAAAATCAGCCTAGGCGCTATCTACTCGAAATTTGATCAAGAAAAAAGAGTCGTTAACTCATACGCTCCTTTGGCTTACGAGTATAAAGACGCCGATGCATCCGCTATCAGCGCATTTGCCCAGATCGCCTATACGGGGCTAAGCTATGAAAACGGCTTTAGTTTAGAGCCTTATGCGGGACTAACCTATATCCGCTCTAAAAACGACGATGTAGCAAATTCTTTGGTGCAGATCAGAAACGAGGATAGAGATTTGCAAGTAGCAAGCGTGGGCGTAAAACCTAGTATCGCATTTACCATGGACGGCGTAGGCCTAGTGGCAAAAGCAGATGTAGCCTACAACCGCTTCCTAGGCGATAAAACTCCGAGCGCTCATATGAACGTTACAGGCCTTGGCGCAACTAAACTAGAGGGTGAAAAGCTAAAAGATCTAGCCACTACCGAGCTTGGTATCGAGGCTGCATTTACCAGAAACTTTAGAGTCGGCCTTAGCTATGTTGGAGCATACGGCAGCAACGTAAAATCAAACGGCGTAAACGCCAAATTTAGTTGGACGTTTTAATCTTTTGGATTAAAAGCTTAAATTTGCCTAGAGCGAGCTAAATTTACTTAGCTCGCTACGGGTTCAGATTTGACTTTTTTTAAATTTGCCGCATTTTGGAGATAGAAATTCGTCTCGAAAATGCGGCTTAGAAAATTAAGCGGATAGATACGACTTGCGCCGCTGCTTGTAAGATCTCTTAACGTCTACTTCGATATTTTAGTAATTGCGCCTTAAAAAACTACAGATGCAGTTTGGTAAAGCAAGAGAAATCATGATTAGCGTCCCCGTTAATCGGTAAGAAACCGACCGCGGATCTAACGCTAGTAGCCTTTTTCATTTAGCATTCTGTAATTATCACATCCTAACTGAAACCCTAAATCACAAGCCTTGCCATAGTATTGTTTTGCAGTGGAAAAATTTTGCTTTACACCTTGACCGTTTTCGTATAAAAACCCTAAGCCTAAACAACCCACAGCATCCCCACCATCACAAGTTTTTTGAAATAGCTCAGTAGCTTTTTGGTAATCTTGCCTTACACCTTGACTGCCTGCATATAAAACCCCTAAGTTAGAGCAACCATTAGCATGTCCCCCATCACAATCTTTTTTATAAAGCTGGGGTGCTTTTTGGTAATTTTGTTTTACACCTTGACCGTTTTTGTATAAAAGCCCTAAGTTAAAGCAACCCTTAGCATTTCCCCCATCACAAGCTTTTTGATAAAGCTGGGCTGCTTTTTGGTAATCTTGCCTTACACCTTGACCGTTTTCGTATAAAGCCCCTAAGATAGAGCAACCCAAAGCATCCCCACCATCACAAGCTTTTTGATAAAGCTGGGCTGCTTTTTGGTAGTCGCCTTTATTGTAAGCTTCTTTTCCCAATTCAGCAAGATCTTTGGAAAATCCAATAGAAAATAAAACTACAAGTAAAACTAAAATTCTTTTCATCTCTACTCCTTTATATATAAAATATTTAAATTGTATTTTGTCTTTTTTGGGCTTAGATTGTTATTAATTATTTTAGCTCGAGGTAAACTAAGCGGATTTTAGCCGCGACGGTATCATATCTAAATGCTACTTTGCTACGTTTTGCCTACAAGAACGCGGTTTTCATCGAAACCTACCGGCGCTTATATCGGCACTAAATTTTGCCGAATAAATTTAAAAACCCTGTTTATTATTTTGTACAGTTATAAATAATACCAAAATCTTTTTCTTATACTTTAAATATGATTTATATCAAAAATTTAATAAATAATAAGCTTTACGGGGGTACAATTTCATTTAACAAATACCTTCAAAAGGAGCAAAAATGAAAATCAAGTCTTTAGCGCTTATGCTTTTAGGCGTTAGCGCTTATGCGCATTTTGGTATGGTCGTGCCGTCAAATTCGACCGTAGATGACGAAAAAGAGGCAAATTTGCAGATTACTTACAAATTTAGCCATCCTTTTGAGGGCGATATGATGAACCTAGCCCTTCCAAACGAGGCGGGCGTTTTTGTAAACGGCAAAAAAGAGGCGATAAAAAACCTAAAAGAGCTAAAAGAGGATAAATTTAGCTACTTTACGGCTAGCTACGACGTAAAAGAGCCCGGTATTTATCAGTTTTATATGGATCCAAAGCCCTATTTCGAACCTGCGGAGGATAAATTTATAAGACATATAACAAAAACCGTCGTCGATGCCTACGGCTACGGCGAGGGCTGGGATAAACCGGCCGGGCTAAAAGCCGAGATAGTGCCGCTAACGCGTCCGTATGGGCTTTATAAGGGAAATTTGTTCTCAGGCGTGGTTTACTATAAAGGAAAACCCGCTAAAAACGTAACCGTCGAGGTAGAGTACTATAATACCAAAGGACTAAAAGCTCCGTCCGATGCGCACGTAACACAGGTCGTAAACACTAACGAGCAGGGCGAATTTAGCTTTGCGATGCCGCTTGAGGGCTGGTGGGGATTTGCCGCGCTCATAGACGACGATCAAAAGATAAAACACGAGGGCAAAGAGTATCCGGTGGAGCTTGGAGCCGTCATCTGGGTGCAAACCAAAGAGTATAAATAATGCACATTAGCGAAGGCGTTTTAAAACCAGAAATCATCGTGCCTTGCTCGGCCGTTTGCGTCGTTTTGGTCTCAAGCTTGATTTACAAGCTAAAAACGAGCGAGATACCAAAAGTAGCGGCCGTCAGCGCGATGTTTTTTATGGCGTCCTTTATCCACTTGCCCATCGGCGTTACCTCGATACATCTCGTGCTAAGCGGCCTTGCGGGGGCGTTTTTGGGCGCAAATGCCGTTTTGGCTATTTTTATCGCGCTGTTTTTTCAGGCCTTGCTTTTTGGTTACGGCGGCCTGAGCGCGCTTGGCGTAAATTTGCTCATCATCGCCTCTCCTGCGCTTCTTAGCCCATATCTTTTAAAGCTATCTTTTAAGCGATATAGATCGTTTTTCTGGTTTTTGATAGGGTTTTTGCCTATACTTTGCTCTTCGGTTTTGCTCTCCTTGACGCTTGTTTTAAATGGCAAAGAGTTTGCGCCCGTGGCCGCGCTCGTTTTTACTTCAAATTTAGCCCTCATGGCGCTTGAAGGGATCATCTCGCTTTTTGCGCTTTCTTTTATTTATAGGGTCAAAAAGGATCTTTTGATTTGCTAAAAATACTTTTGATCATGCTTTTAGCAAGCATCCTAAACGCGCACTCGCTAAAAGGCTTTGCAAAGCAAGATGGCGAATTTATCGAGATAAAAAGCTATTTTTACGGAAATTCCCCTTGTAAAAACTGCCCAGTATCTTTTATAAAAGACGGCACCCGGATAGGAGGCGCGCAAACTGACGAAAACGGCTTTGCCAGAGCTAAAATCCCCGCAGATGAATTTGAAATCCTGATCGACGGCGGACTAGCGCACGAAAAAAGGATCAAATTTACCGCAAACAAAGACGAGCTAAAAAGCACCGAAAGTAACGCGTCAAGCGATGCCTCAAACGTCAAATTTGACGAAAGCGAGGAGGATTTTGGGGCTTACGCGCTTAAATTTATCCTTGCGTTTGCCGGAATCGGGCTGTTTTTTGGTGGAATTTATCTGGTAAAAAGAGGCAAATGAACCTATCTGTTTTGCTCGTTTGTTTTACTTTTTTTAGTTTTAGAGTTTCGCTTTCAAGCGCTACGGACGCCGTTTTCATCGCGCCCGTGATATTTTTGGCGATTTTAAATTTTAAAAATCTTTTTGAAATTTTAAAATCCGTTTTAAAACTAAATATTTTTATAATCTTAGTCGTCTTAAGCCTCGTTCTTTACGGAGAATACGCGCTTGCAAAGCTGATATTTGTAAGGTCAAATTTGATCATACTTTTTGGACGGCTGGCTTTTTATAGGAGCGATTATTTTAGCATCGCGCTTGCCGTTTCGTCGCTAAATTTGGGCGACAAGCTAACGGCGATTTTTTATTTTAGCGCCAAATTTACGGCCGATCTTAAAACGATATTTATAAGGCTAAAAAAGACTCTAAAAGTTCGAGGATTTGAGCCTAAAGCCTCGCTTTTTACATACAAAATTTACGCAAATTTGGTCGCTATGCTTTTTTTGGAGGCGTTTTATAAGGCGAGCGTTCTTGAAAAAACCTTCGTCTGCAGGGGATTTGACGGCAAGCTTTACGGAGATAAAAGCCTTAAAATAAGCGTTAAAGACGCCGCTATAATCGCTTTAACGGCGTGTTGTTATATTTTTAGTTTAGGAGTCACGATATGAGCTGCACGATAAGCCTAAAAAACGTCTGCGCAAAAATAGGCGAAAGAACGCTTTTTGAAAATTTAGATTTAAACGCGACGCACAAGGACAAAATCGCGCTCATAGGCCCAAACGGTTGCGGTAAAAGTACCTTGCTAGAGATAATGGCGGGGCTTAAAGCACCTTGCGGCGGACATATCGAGCTTTTTCACCATAAAATTTCAAATTTAGACGAGTACAAGCCGTTTCGCTGCGACGTGGGCTATCTTTTTCAAGAAAGCAATGATTGTTTCATCTGCCCTAGCGTACTTGATGACGTGATGTTTTCTCTACTTAGCCGCGGCGAGGACAAAGAGCCGGCCGGGGCAAAAGCCGAAAAAATTTTACGCGAGCTTGAAATTTGGCATCTAAAAGACGAGATCGTTTTTAACCTCTCAGGAGGCGAGAAAAAGCTCGTAGCGCTAGCGGGGATACTGGTAGCTAAGCCTAAAATTTTACTACTTGACGAGCCTACGACCGCGCTTGATGCGCAGATGCAAGCAAGGATAGCCGCTATCTTAAAATCCCTCGACGTCACGCAGATAATCGTCTCTCACGACAAAGAATTTATAAGCGACGTAGCGAGCGTAATGTACCGCCTAACCAAAAACGGACTAGAGCCGATATAAAATATTTTTATTTATACTTCTTTAAAAAAGCTCCGATAATATCAAAATTTATCAATATATAATGATATATTTCATAAAATTACTAAATTTTATTTCGAAGGAGAATTTTATGAAAAAATTACTACTTATTTCTATTGCGGCCGCAGTTGCATTCGGCGGCGAAAATTTACTCGTGGGTGCCGGCGGCGGATACAAAAAACCAGTCGCTGAAGTGATAGAAAATCTCAAAAAAGACGGCGTGCAGATCGAGGGCGCGTTTGCAAATTTGGGTCAGATAACCATCCAGGCAAAAGAGGGCAAGATGGCTGCGATCGTGGGCGACGAGGCGTTTTTAAAGAAAACGGATCTGGATATAAAAGGCTATGAGCGCATCGGCAAGGGCGCACTCGTGCTAGTCACGCCAAAAGGCAAGCAGATAAAAGACGTATCTGAGCTAAAAAATCTCGCCAAAATCGCTATGCCGGACTCTAAAAAAGCGATCTACGGCGTGAGGACTACCGAGTTTTTGAAAAACTCGGGACTAGAGGCCGATCTAGCGCCTAAGATGCTGCCGGTTACAGGCGTACCGCAAGTGGTCGCCTACGTCACCAACGGCGAAGTGGATGCTGGCTTTATCAACTCGACCGAAGCCGTGGCTAGAGAGGGCGAGTTTGGCAGCGTGATCTACATCGACGAGGCGCTTTATAGTCCCGTTTTTATCTCGGCGGCAAAGCTTCCCGCATGCGAAGGTAACGAGGCGTGCGCTAAATTTATAGGTGAGATAAAAACTCCTCGCTCGAAGGAAATTTTCGCTAAATTCGGGCTAAAATAATTTAAATTTAGGGCCTTTGGCTCGGTTAAATTTACCGTCAAATTTCTGCTTTACGGGAGCGAAATTTGACGATTTTTATCGCTCAAATTACGTCAAATTTAACAAAACGCTAAATTTACTCGCTAGATTTTGCTTGAGCAAAAAGCGAAATTTAACTCAAAAAAGGAAAAATTTGCAAGAACTTACCTGGCTCGTCCATCCGCTGCTTTTAAGCACCAAAACGCTTGCCGTAACC
>CAUQMF010000001.1:0-71291 GCA_963518965.1 uncultured Campylobacter sp. | reverse complement strand
CCTCTATCCTTCAGATAATTAAACCACCAAGTCAAAACCCGACGCGTAGTAGCGATTGCTTTGGATTTGTTGTAGCGTTTCTCTACACCTTTTATCGCATGTGACAAAGTCCGAGACATATCATAGTCGCTAACGTCGCCTTCGTCTACTTCGTGCGCGAAAGTCGAAAGAATGCCGCGGAATGAATGAAATACGATACGACCCTTTGGATTTTCAGGCTCGTAGTCTTTTAGGGATTTTGAGAGTATTGCGTCAGATAGCACCTTTTCGCCACCTCGACCCATAAAAAAATACGTACCGACGTCCATATTATCAAGCCATTCGCCAAGCTCGAGCGGAAGACCGAGATACATATCGCCGTTGCGCTTAACTTTCATCTCGTCTTTGGTAAAGGCGAAATAATAGCCGTTTTCGTCACGCACTAGGTTTTCCCGAGATAAAAAGCGAACATTTGCCGCCCTTAACGCGGTACAAAGGCCGAGGACGAGGGCGTTGCGAACATCGCGCGACCCTGCATAATCACAGCAATAGGCGATTAACGAGCGTAAGTCTTTATCGGTTTCAATGTGTCCGAAGCCGTCACTCTCAGGCGTGACGTAGATTTTAGAAAAATCGACGCCGTCTAACGGGCTCTTGCAGATTTTTTGGCGGTTTTTTGCATAGCTAAAAACCATTTTCGCTTCGATGAGAAAGTCCTTCAAAGCAGCAAATTTTTCAGCTTGATAGAGTTCGTCAGCGATAGCGAATATCGAATCGGCTTTTATTCGAGCAATATCTTTGTCTTTTATCGGGGCGAATTTTTTATATATTTTTAGCTTTTTTGCCATCGTTTGTGGCGCCCAGCGCTTAGAGCCGAAACTAAGATATGAGTCAAAAACCGAGGCAAGAGTAGTAAAGGCTTTTCCCTTTGGCGTAGCGCCTACGCTTAACTCTTTAGCAAGTTTTAACGCCGTTTTGTAACTTAGGTCTTTTGCAGAGCCTAAAAACTTAACGAGCTTGCCCTGTTCGCCGTAGTAGTAGTCCTTCTTGAGCTTGACTTTTTTACTCGTGCGGGCAGTCGTTTTTAGGATTTTGAGCCAAAGTCCGCATTCATCGAGCTTTTGTCGGCTTTCTTTTTTGCCGATCGGTAGAGTGTATGCGGCAATAGTTTCGTCGGGGTGAGCCCTAAAAGCGACAAAATCCGTAAGTTTGTCAGGTTGAGAGGTAAATCGCATGTGCGTCCTTTTTCTCTTAATTATAAGATTTATAAGATTTTGGACGGGGACTACGGATTTCTTTAAAAAATACTTCCTAACTCGGATAGGAAGTCGTCAAGGAAGTTTTAGAAAAGCAATTCGATAAATTTCGGATTACTTAGCATTGATACCTATTTTGCAAAAGCCGGATATGGGGATGTTTTTGGGAGAATTTGTCTAAATGGTGCGACCTGCGAGATTTGAACTCGCACACCCTTCGGCACTACCACCTCAAAGTAGCGTGTCTACCGTTCCACCAAGGTCGCACGTGGATTAAAAGAAAAAGAGCGGGACGAACCCGCCCGATATTAAAACATTGGATTTGCGTAAAGAACGATTAGCGCGATAACTAGCGCGTAGATAACTTGCGCTTCGATCATCGCAAGAGCAACGAACATCGTCGTAGTTAGCTTGCTGCCCACGCCTGGATTTCTAGCCGTGCCTGAGATTGTCGCAGAGGCGGTATTTCCCATACCGATAGCGCCGCCAAGAGCCGCTAGGCCTAGACCGACTGCTGCCGCAAGAACGGAGTAAGATCTTAGCATCTCGCCGTCGCCCGCAAACGCAAAGCTAGCAAGAGCCATCATTAAAAAAACAACTTTTTTCATAAAGTCTCCTTGTAAATTTAAGCCATTTCGGATCAGACCCCTACTTTGAAACTTTGAGAGCGCATTTTATAAAAATTTAGCTTTGAGTTACTTAAAACCGAGAAAATTTTTCATAAATTTTCCGCTCGTCAAATTTGCTGCCGCGTAGTGCTACAAATTTACAAAAAATTTCAGCTGTGTTTCGTTTATCTACGAATTTATTTAAAAATTAGAATTTTAAAAGCTTTTTTATGCTAGCCTCGCTTCTGAAATTTTAAATACTAAGGTTAAAATTGGCGCAGGATAAATTTTCAAAAATCGGCTTTATCTTAGCCGTCGCGGGCTCTGCGGTTGGGCTTGGAAATGCGTGGAAATTCCCGTATTTAGTCGGTCAAAACGGCGGTTCGGCCTTCGTGCTTTTGTATCTTTTTATGACGTTTTTTATCGGGCTTGCGATATTTTTCGGCGAGATAGCTATCGGTAAGCTTTCTGAATCAGACCCCGTAAACGCCTTTAAAAAACTTGCTCCAAAACGTAAAGAAGCGTGGAAATTTGCAGGTTTTACGATGATTGGCGCGATCATCATCGCCTCTTTTTACACGGTTATCATCGGATGGATACTAAAATACGCAGTAATGGTAATAACAGAACTTCCAAAAGACGTCGAAGCTTCAAAGGAAATTTTCGGGAATTTCTACGCTAACGACGCCGCGTCTCAAATTTTTTACTTTACGATCGTGTTTTTCCTCTGTATTTTTATCGTATCAAAGGGCATAAAAAGCGGCATAGAGCGCGTAAACGTCTGGATGATGCCCTCGCTTCTTATCTTGCTTATCATCATGCTTGGCTACTCGTTTACGATGGACGGATTCGTGCAGTCGGCTAAATTTTTGCTGGTTCCCGATTTTTCAAAACTAGGCGTGAGTAGCGTCCTAACCGCGCTTGGACTCGCGTTTTTTACGCTATCTCTTGGTGTCGGCGTCATTATCGTTTACTCCGCATCCTTGCCAGATAATACGAATCTCGTTAGCTCCTCGATCATCATCGTCGTCATAAACGTCGTTATGGGCATTTTGATGGGGCTTGTTATCTTTACCTTCGTGTTTGAGTTCGGCGCGACGCCTAGTCAGGGCGCTGGACTCGTGTTTATCTCGCTGCCTACACTGTTTGCGAAGCTGGGCACGCTTGGACACGTGCTTGCGTTTGCGTTTTTTTCGGCTCTGCTTTTTGCCGGCATTACCTCGGCTATCTCGATGCTAGAGCCGTTTACGCACTATCTTATCCGCGAATTTAGCTTTTCTCGTAAAAAAGCCCTCGCGCTAATCGGCGTTTTCATCTACTGCATGGGCATTTTGTGCATACTTTCAAGCATCGAAGGCGTTAAAGAAAATTTGACGTTTTTTGGCAAGAGCTTTTTTGACTGCCTTGATTTTCTTAGCTCAAACATCATCATGCCAATAGGCGGCATCACGGTGTCGATTTTTGTGGGCTTTGTCATCAAAAAAGACGCGCTTTACATACTTTTTGGGCCGTATATGAGCAGGGCCGTTTTTGAAATTTGGTATTTTATGATTAGGTTCGTAGCTCCTATTAGCATCGTCATCATCACGATAAATGCGCTAAGAGGCTAACCGTGGCAAGCGATAAATTTTCTAAAATCGGATTTATATTATCCATCGTGGGTGCTGCGATCGGGCTTGGTAATGCGTGGAAATTTCCATACATGGTCGGTGCAAACGGCGGTTCGGCGTTCGTGCTTTTGTATCTTGTTTTTGCCGTTGCGGTCGGGCTTAGCATATTTTTTGCCGAGATGGCGATGGGTAAAATTTCAAACGCCGATCCCGTTAACGCCTTTCGCTCGCTCGCTCCTAAAAACGGCAAATTTTGGGGCTACGCCGGCGTCATAATGATAACGGGCGTTTTAGTTGCGTCGTTTTATACGGTCATCATCGGCTGGGTTATTAGGTACTCGGTCTTATCGCTTGGCGAGCTTCCGCAAAGTATCGCGGTTTCGGGCGAAAATTTCAGCAAATTTATAAGCTCTGATATCTCGGGTCAAATTTTATATTTTAGCATCGCGTTTGCGGCCTATTTTTTCATCCTTTCAAAAGGCATAAAAGGCGGCATCGAGCGCATAAATTTATGGCTTTTGCCGACGCTTTTTTTGCTGCTCATTTTTATGCTGATTTACTCGGTGCAAATGGGCGGATTTTCGCAGGCGGCGGAGTTTTTGCTAGTGCCTGATTTTTCTAAAATCACGAGCGAGGCGGTGTTTGTGGCTCTGGGACTTGCGTTTTTTACGATGTGCGTCGGTATCGGCGCGATCGCTACGTATTCGGTTAGCCTAGATGACAAGACTAATCTTTTCACCTCTTCGCTCTACGTCGTCGCGCTAAACATCATCGTTAGCGTCGTCATCGGGCTTATCGTTTTTACCTTTGTTTTCGAGTACGGCGAACAGCCTAGCCAGGGCGTGGGACTTGCCTTTATCTCGCTGCCTACGCTGTTTGCTAAGCTAGGAGCGATGGGAAATGTCCTGAGCTTTACGTTTTTTACCGCACTTATTTTTGCGGGGCTTACGTCGGCTATCTCGATGGTCGAGCCGCTCGTTTTTTACCTCATAAACCAGTTTAAGATCCCTCGCCTAGGCGCGATCGCGATCGTGGGCGTTTGCGTTTATTGCCTGGGCACGCTTTGCGCGCTTTCAAATATCGCCGAATTTAAAGACGCGCTCACCTTTTTTGGCAAGGGATTTTTTGATGTTTTAGACTATCTAAGCTCAAATATCATGCTTCCGCTTGGCGGTATCGTGATAGCGGTATTTGTGGGCTACGCGATGAAAAGAGGCAGCCTAGAGGAGCTATTTTTGCCGTATATGGGTAGGGCGGTTTTTGAAATTTGGTATTTTTTACTGCGATTCGTCGCGCCGATTTGTATATTAGCGATAATGATAAGACAAATTTTGGGGAGTTAAATGGAACGAAATTTAAAAAAAGTAGAGAGGTTTTTCGATAAATTCGGCAACATCGTGGGCTACGTCTGTATCTTTGTGATGTTTTTGATGATCGCGGACGTTTTTTTTAACGTCACGGCGAGATATTTTTTCAAATACGGCAACGTCGGCCTCCAAGAGCTCGAGTGGCACTTTTTTAGCGTCATCATCCTGCTTGGCATGAGCTACGCGCTAAAAGACGACGCACACGTGCGAGTGGATATATTTTACGAAAAGATGAGCGTGAAAAAAAGGGCGCTCATAAATATGGCCGGCGTCATCCTTTTTATCCTGCCGCTCGCGCTTTTGGTCGCGTGGCTGAGCTGGGACTACGTCGTGGAGGCGTACGAGAGTGGCGAGGGTAGCGCAGATCCGGGCGGTTTGCCGTATCGCTGGGTTATCAAGGCCTTTATCCCGTTTAGCTTCTGGCTACTTATATTTTTTAGCGTCGGCTACTTTATAAAGTGGCTAAACGTCTATCTGGACGCTCGCTCAAATTTAAGCGAGGCGGGCAAATTTGACGCAAATTTAAGCAAAACCGCGCAACAAGGAGAGGGAAAATGACCGGCATAGTAATGTTTTTAGCCGCGCTTTTTATGCTTGCTATCGGCTTTAGCGTCGCATTTACCTTTGGCGCGATAGCCGTTATTTTCGGACTCATCGGCGGCATGGTCGAGAGCTTTGGCGACGGTAACGGCTTTATGGGCGGGCTTGAGATATTTAAAGAGACGTTTAACTTCATGCCTTACCGCATCTACTCGATAATGGAAAATAAAATCCTCATCGCCGTGCCGCTTTTCGTTTTTATGGGCATTATTTTGCAAAAGACCAAGCTAGCCGAGAGGCTGCTCGAGTCTATGGCGTTTTTATTCGGCGAGATTCGCGGCGGCGTGGCAATTAGCACCGTTTTGGTGGGCGCGCTGCTGGCCGCATCTACGGGCGTTGTGGGCGCTAGCGTCGTAGCCATGGGCGTTATGAGCCTACCGGTGATGCTAAAGTATAACTACAACAAGGCTCTAGGCTGCGGCACTATCTGTGCTTCCGGTACGCTTGGGCAGATCATCCCGCCTTCGATCGTTCTAATTATCCTGGGCGACGTATTTACGGTGCCTGTTGGCGATCTTTTCCGAGAGGCGATATATCCGGGACTTGCGCTAGTTGGTGCTTATATAGCTTATATTCTCATCGTAGCTTACGTGAAAAAGGACTACGCGCCGCCCGTCGTAGTAGAGAGCGATATGCCTAAATCAAAGCAAATTTTAAACGCTATCCTCGCAATTTTACCGCCGTTGGTGCTCGTCGTGTTAGTGCTTGGTTCGATATTTGAGGGCATCGCTACGCCGACCGAGAGCTCGGCGTTTGGCTGCGTGGGCGCGATCTTGCTTTCGGTTTTTTATAAAACTTTTTCGTTTAAGATGCTAAAAGAAGCGCTCGAAGAGAGCGTAAAAACCACGGCCGTCGTCTTTACTATCCTTATCGGCGCGACGGCGTTTTCGATGGTGTTTAGCTACACCGGCGGCGACGAGATCGTCGAAGAAGTGATGTCTAGTTTGCCTGGCGAAAAATGGGGCTTTATCGTCTTATCTATGATTACGATTTTTGCGCTCGGATTTTTTATAGATTTCGTCGAGATTTCGTATATCGTGCTACCGATCTTAGCGCCGATAGCCGTAAATTTAGGCATAAATCCGCTATATTTTGCTATCGTTATCGCGATGAATTTGCAGACTTCGTTTCTCACGCCGCCGTTTGGCTTTAGCCTCTTTTATCTAAAAGGCGTGGCGCCCGCGGAGATTAAGACTTCTGATATCTACAAAGGCGTCGTGCCTTTTATCGGACTGCAAATTTTGGTCTTAGCGATTTTTGCCGTTATTTTGTTGAGCTAGATTTAAATTTAACGTTTTGGGCTATAATCTTTCAAATTTATCCAAAGGAAAAAAATGAAAAAAATAGCCCTGATCTCGACGCTTGCCGCGCTGGCTAGCGCGCAGAGCAATCTACTGGAAATCTACAAAAACAAGTCCTTCATCCATCAAAGCTTCGTCGATCAAAAAAGCGAATTTAGCCTAAATTTGCCCGAGTTCGTAGCGCTTGAGGATATCGACGTGAGCGCGTCTTGCGAGCTAATCAGCCTAAATTTAAACGAACCAAAACCGTTAGAAGACGAAAGATATGATAAATTTAAAAAAGCTCAAAACGAGTTTGAGGAGCTGGGAAATAAGGTAGGCGCGCTAAACGCGAAAAATAAATTTTTAAATAATTTCTCGGCTTTCAAAGAGCAAAGCGTCGAGAATTTGAGCGCCGATGCGGATAAATTTTACGATATAACGCTAAAAGCGCTAGCCGAAGCCTCGCAGGCTAAAAAGCTGCTTAACGACGCGAATCTAAAAATGCAAGAACTAGAAAGAGAGGTCGTAAATTTTCAAAAGCTTGACCTTAAATTCGAATGCGATCCAAAACAGGTCAAAATCTCCTATCCCGTGGGCGTTAGCGTAAATTTAAAAAATAAAATTTCCGCCCATGTCGAAAAAGGCAAGGTCGAAATCTCGCAAAATTTGACCCTAAAAAATCCTCTCGATACGGATTTATCAAATCTCACGATCGCGCTTTATCCATTTTACTACTCGTCAAATTTGACGCCTGAGCCTTTTTATCCGTGGTACGAGGGCAAGGCAGAGCCCCTGCTAGCCGCGGCTCCGGTAGCGATGGAGGCCTACGATAGAGCCGCAGTCGCGCCGATGAAAAAGGCAGAGCAAGTATCCCGTAATTACGCTAAAGAGACGGAGGCTAGCAACGTCCAAAACGAGCTTGCAAATACTTGGCGCATCGATAACGTAAGTCTAAAAGCGGGCGAGGAAAAGAGCTTTAGCTACGACAAGCAAAGCCTCGACGCGAAATTTGACCTAGTTATAGACGGATACGGCGGAGCAAACACATACGTTAGAGCTAAATTTAAGCCCGAACGAAGCGTAGAGAGCTCGGACGCGGAGTTTAAAATCGGCGACGTAAATATCGGCAAAAGATACGTAGGCTACGCTGCAGGCGAGGAGGCCGAGGAGTTTTTCGGTAAAAACGAGCTTGTGTCCGTAAAAAAGGAAAATAACGGCGAATTTACGAAAGAGTCGTTTTTCGGCTCGAAAAATAAAATCTCGCAGGGCTATAAATTTACCGTAAAAAACGGCTCTAAACTCGCGTGGGACGTGATCTTGCAGGAGCGAGCGCCAGTTAGCGCGCACGAGAGCGTAAGCGTAAACATGAAAAATGACCCCAAAGAGAGCGAACTGGATAAAGAGGGCAAGGTGACGTGGAAATTCGCGCTTAAGCCAAACGAGAGCAAGGAGATAAATTTCGCCTATGAGCTTACTAGGCCTGGGAAATAATGGCACAAAGTCTAGCTTAAATTTGCTTTGTAAGGGCTCGTCTCTTGCGCGCCTTTAAATGAGCTAAAAATTTCCTCCCTCGATGAACTACATGTTCTATCTTCGGTTGGAAATTTCGTCGCTTCTGCTTGCAGTTGCGACCGCAAGGGAAGCAAAACATTTAAATTCATCGCAAGATACTTCGCCTTATCGCTTTACGCTCAAATTTGGTTAAATTTGTAAATTTGAGCCGCCGAGACCCGCACCCTGAAAATGTGAATTTAAACCTGCGACGCGATAGCGTCAAATATAAATCTGCGCATAGCGCAGCAACTTCTCACGTCGTAGGGGATAGGGGATCGTTAAGGGGGAAGGGAGCGACTTCGTAATTCAAGCCCCTTCCCCCTTAACAAAGAAGCAAGACGACTTCAAGCAATCATGTTTGTTTAAAAAATTTAAGAGTGCGACGCCAAATTTGACAAAACCAAATTTAGCACCTTAAAGATGCTGGTCTCAGTGCGTCAAATTTTATAAATTTAACTCCGAATTTATCCATAAAATTTAATCCGCAACAGCTAAAAACCAAACTCCGCGTAAAATTCGTTCAGGTAGTCCGAGTAGTATGTGTTGCCGTTTCTAGCGTCAAATTTGCCCGCCAGCTCCAGAGCCGTTTTGTAGTCGTTCTCGTCGCCAAACGAGCTAACTGCGATGAAAAATCGCAGGTCGTTTAGATCGTCGTTGCCATCTAAGATCGCCGCGGAGTGCTTGCGCGCTAAATTTAGCGCCGTCTCGCGCTCGCCCAGCCTAACGGCGATCTCGATTAGCGGCGCGATCTCGTTTATGACGCGAGGATTTGACTCGATCGTCGCCGCGGCCTTTGGTAAAAGGGCTTTTGCCTCTTCGATCTTGCCTGTTTTAATCATGCTAAAAAGTATCGGCGCGTAGGTCGCGTGAGGTACTTCGGCACAGGTTAGCTCGCCTGATAGTATCGGCGCGGCTAGGCTTAGCGCCGCTTCGTGCTCGCCTGCAAAATTTAAATACGCGATCTCATCGCTTGCTTCGCACGCCTCGCAATCACCCATATCGTCCTTGGCGAGCTTTTTCCACAGCTCATAGTTTGCCTTCGCCTCTCTAGTATCGCCCATGTCAATGTTTTGATTCATCAAGGCCTTGTAGTACGCAGCCAGCGAGAGCTCCATGCGCTCGTAGTAAAACAGCATCGCATCGTTCACCTTATCTATGAGCTTTTTTTCGATCACGGAGCTTTTGGCGATGCCCGAGACGATCCATTTAAATTTCCACAGGCAGTCCGTAAAGTCGTTAAAATTCGGGTATTCGCTTTCTTTTAAATTTTGCGCGATGTAGCCCGTGAGCCACATTAGTGCTTTTGTTCTTAAAAACGCGCCGAATTTTTCAAATTCGTCGTTTAGCACAAAGTCGCAAATTTGCGCGGCAAACGCCAAATCCTGCGACTCTACGGCGTCTCTTATCTCGTCAAGTAGATACTCCTCTTTATCCATCAGCCTATCAAATTCTTTTAGCTTTTTATAAAGCTCTTCTAGCGTGCGCTCTTGCATTTACTCCCCTTGCTAAACATTTTTGTGATAATGCTTTGATTTATTATATCCACTTAATCTAAAACAAGGTAAAATTAGCACGATTTTGAAATTTTATAAGGCGGCAAAATGGCGAAAAAATTTATAGACGTTATGGATACTACCTTTAGAGACGGCTTTCAGTCGGTTTTCGGCGCGCGCGTGGCGATGGCTGATTTTCTGCCCGCGGTTAGCGCGGCTAAAGAGGCTGGTATAACGCACTTTGAGTTTGGCGGCGGGGCGCGGTTTCAGAGCCTTTATTTTTACCTAAACGAAGACGCGTTTGCGATGATGGATAAATTTCGCGAAACCGTCGGGCCCGAGGCAAACCTGCAAACTCTAAGCCGCGGCGTAAATACCGTGACGCTAGATACGGGCAGCCGCGAGCTAGTCGATCTGCACGCGAAGCTCTTTAAAAAGCACGGCACGACCACGATACGAAACTTCGACGCGCTAAACGACGTGGAAAATTTAAAATTTTCCGGCGAGCGTATCGCTCATCACGGCTTAAAGCACGAAGTGGTCGTCACGATGATGGATCTGCCTGCGGGCTGTTCGGGCGCGCACGACGTGGCGTTTTACGAGCGGATTTTGCGCGAAATTTTAGACGCGGGCATCCCGTATCACAGCGTTTGTTTCAAAGACGCCAGCGGCACCTCTAGCCCGCAAAAAGTATATGAGACCATCAAAATGGCTCGCAAACTCCTCCCGCAAAATACCCACATCAGACTCCACACTCACGAAACCGCAGGCGTTAGCGTCGCGTGCTATATGGCTGCTCTAGAAGCCGGCGCAGACGGCATCGATCTAGCCGCAAGCCCGGTTAGCGGCGGTACCAGTCAGCCAGATATCCTAACGATGCTGCATGCCGTTAAGGGCAAAAACTACGATCTGGGCGGGCTTGACGTGGAGAAAATCTTAAAATACGAAAGCGTACTAAATGAGTGTTTGAAGGATTATTTCTTGCCGCCAGAGGCTGTGCAGGTTAGCCCGCTCATACCGTTTAGCCCGATGCCAGGCGGCGCGCTAACGGCAAATACCCAAATGATGCGCGATAATAATATCTTGGATAAATTTCCAGAAGTTATCCTTGCTATGCGCGAAGTCGTGCAAAAGGGCGGCTACGGCACGAGCGTGACGCCTGTGAGTCAGTTTTATTTCCAGCAGGCGTTTAATAACGTAATGTTTGGCCCGTGGAAAAAGATCGCCGAGGGTTACGGTAAAATGGTGCTAGGCTACTTCGGCAAGACGCCCGTAGAGCCAGATAAGAGCGTGGTTAAGCTAGCTAGCGAGCAGTTAAGCTTAAAACCGACTAAAGAACACGCCATGGATATCGCGGACAAAGACGAGAGCAAGTCGCTTAAATTTACGCGCGAGCTACTTAAAAAAGAGGGTATCGAGCCTAGCGAGGAAAATATCTTTATCGCTGCGGCGTGCAAGGAAAAAGGCATCGCGTTTTTAAAAGGCGAAGGCAAAGTAAATATCCGAAAAAAATCCGCAAATGCGTGTGAAACTAGCGCGCCGACCCCTCGCGCGAAAACTCCGATAAACGAAAAATATAGCGTCACCGTAAACGGCAAGAAATTTGACGTCGAGGTCGCGGACGCTGAGGGCAAAGCCGAGATAAAAAGCGTAAAACCCGCAAGCGTAGCGCACATGCCGCCTCCTGAACTCTCTCCGGCCAAAACGACCGGCGGTAGCGGCGAGCCGGTGAAAAGCACGCTTCCCGGAAACGTGTTTAAAATCCTGGTCGCAGTGGGCGATAGCGTGAAAAAGGGACAAAGGATGTTCGTGCTAGAGGCCATGAAGATGGAAATAGACGTAAACGCCCCAAAAGACGGGCTCGTGACCTCTATCGAGGTACAGCAGGGACAAACCGTAGCAAACGGTCAAATTTTAGCGAAAATTTAATCTAAAAAAGGAAGAAAAATGGTAAACGAAATAGAAAAATTAGGTCTTAAAGATATAAAAAAAATCAACCACAACCTAAGCTACGACGAGCTTTTTGAGCTTGAAAAGGCGATGGGCGAGGGACGCGTGTCAAGTAACGGCACTTTTATGGTCGATACGGGCATCTTTACGGGTCGCAGCCCAAAAGATAAGTACTTCGTAAAGCAAGACCCGAGCCAAAAATACATCGCTTGGGGTAAGGTAAATCAGCCTATCTCAAAAGAGCTTTTCGATAAGCTTTTAGCTAAGGCAAAAGCCCAATTAAGCGGCAAGGAAATCTTTATCCAAGACGCATTTTGCGGCGCGAGCGAAAAGAGCAAAAAATCGGTTCGTTTCGTAACCGAAGTCGCGTGGCAGGCGCATTTTGTTAAAAATATGTTCATCCGTCCAAGCGAGAGCGAGCTCGCGGAATTTCATCCCGATTTCGTCGTTTACAACGCGTGCAAATGCAAAAACGAAGAGTGCAAAGAGCAGGGGCTAAACTCCGACGTTTTCGTTATCTTTAACGTCGAGGAAAACGTCGCGGTTATCGGCGGCACGTGGTACGGCGGCGAGATGAAAAAAGGAATTTTTTCTATGATGAACTACTGGCTGCCGCTCGAGGGCAAGCTAAGCATGCACTGCTCGGCAAACGTGGGCAAGGACGGCGACACAGCGCTATTTTTCGGCCTAAGCGGCACGGGCAAAACGACGCTATCAACCGATCCAAACCGCAAGCTAATAGGCGACGACGAGCACGGCTGGGACGACGAGGGGATATTTAACTTCGAGGGCGGCTGCTACGCGAAGTGCATAAATTTAGACCCGAGTAGCGAGCCTGAAATTTACGCCGCGATCAAACGCGACGCGCTACTTGAAAACGTGGTCGCGGACGAGGCGGGCGTCGTGGACTACAAGGACGGCAGCAAGACCGAAAACACCCGCGTTAGCTACCCGATCTATCATATCGATAACTACGAGCCAAGCTCCGCGGGCGGCCATCCGAAAAATATCATCTTCCTAACAGCCGACGCATTTGGCGTTTTGCCTCCGGTTGCAAAACTAACTAAAGAGCAGGCGATGTATTATTTCCTAAGCGGCTACACGGCCAAAGTCGCAGGCACCGAGCGCGGTATCACCGAGCCCGTAGCGACCTTTAGCGCGTGCTTTGGCGAGCCGTTTATGCCGCTACATCCAACCGTTTACGCTAAGCTACTGGGCGAAAAGATCGACAAGCATAATGTCAGCGTCTATCTCGTAAACACAGGCTGGAGCGGCGGCGCATACGGCGTGGGCAAGCGAATGAGCATCAAAGCCACACGCGCATGCATAAACGCGATCCTTGACGGCAGTATCAAAAAGTGCGAATTTGAAAATTTTGGTATTTTTAACCTCGCGATCCCAAAAGAGCTCGCAGGCGTTGAGACGAAGCTGCTAAATCCGATCAACACGTGGGAGAACAAGGACGAATACGTCGCTACTAGAGATAAGCTAGCAGGTATGTTTGAGGTGAATTTTAAACGATACGAGGACGTAAAAGAGGGCGTAGAATACGCAAAAGCGGGCCCTAAGGCTTAAATTTAAAGGGCGCGGGCTTGAAATTTTACTTTGTAAAACGCGGGCTTAAATTTAGCCTTTTAGCCTGCGCCTTTTTTCTTGCGGGTTGCGATATCTTGGGCGGGCAGGGTAAAGACTCTGCGCTAAAGTCCGCCAAGCAGCCCGAGTTTTCTTTTGTTCCTGACTCCGACGCGGTCTCGTATCTAAACGAGTACCGCCGAGGCTCCGGACTCTCTAGCCTAAAACAAAATCAAATTTTAAGCCAAGCCGCCAAAAATCATGCCGACTATAGCGCCCAAAACGAATACATGGGGCACGATGAGACGGCCGGACGGGCTAAATTTAGCGGCGCGGACCCCGTTAGTAGAGCTATCGCAGCCGGATATAAGTCGCGACATATTCTTGAAAACATCGCTTATAAAAATGACTTCAAAGAGGCGGTGGACGGGCTATTTTCGGCGATTTATCACCGATTTGCGTTTTTAAATCTAAGCGTCGACGAGGTCGGCTACGCGCTTGCGTCCAAGGATAAATTTAACGCCTTCGTCTTTGAAATGGGTAACTCTAGGCTTAACGCCTTTTGCGCTAGGGGTGCGAGCGATACGGGCGCTGGACGGTTTTATACCAACGTCTGCGCCGATAAAAATTTAAAAATAAAAGACGACAAATTCGATAATTTCACCGGCTCTAGCAAGCCTTTCGTCAAATTTCCCGGCTCTACTGCCGTGACGCCCTATTTTAGCGGCGAGATCCCAGACCCCTTCCCCGAGTGCAAGATCACGGCAAATCCCGTCAGCATCGAGTTTAACGTAAATGCGGGCGAGATAAAATTTAAGGATTTTGAGATATTTAAAGACGGCAAAAAGCTTCAAAATTTGCACGTCATCACGAGTAAAAACGACGTAAATTCTAAATTTAGCAAAGGGCAGTTTGCGGCTTTTGCGCGGGAAGTTTTTGACTTCGGCGCGCAGTACGAGGCTGTTTTTAGCTACGAGCAAGCAAACGCCCAAAGCACTGGCGCGCAGGTAAAGCAGATAAAGTGGAGCTTTAAAACCAAAACTCCGCAAAATCCGTATTTTGACGCGCGTGACGGCGACATGCTAGGTGTGGATGCAGGTAAGACCTACGAGATATTTTTCCGCCCCAAAGACTGCAACGACCTCATGACGCGCTATGTTTATAAGGTCTCCGGTTTTGCCGAAGCGCAAATAAAACAAAGCGGCACAAACACGCTAAGCGTGAAGCTAAAAGGCCTAGCGGGCGATACGCTAAGCATAACGGCGGGCAGCACTAGCGTCAAGGTGCGGCTCAAGACCAGCTCGCCCGAGACCGTGCGCGAAAGGAGGGCGTTTTACGTGAAGGCGGGAGCGATGATCGCCGGCGTGATCGTGATTTTTGCGCTGATCGGCAGAAAGATGAGGCGGTAGGATTAACTATAGCTTAGCGTAATCTTAATAAACTTCGTAATTTTTACGGCGATTAATTAAATTGCGGCTCTAAGTCAGCTTTTTTCGGCTAATTTTAGAAAAATCGCAAAATCCGCCGCAGCGTTTACGATAAGCCGACCTTGCGAATGCGGCAAAAATGGACGTAAATCAAACTAGTCGGTTATGATCTGGGGTTAGCTTCAAAATGGTCTAAAAAAATAAGCGATAGGCTAGCTACGGATGCGAAATCGGCCCATAAACCGATAAATTTTGAGTAAAATTAAGATTTGCGTAAAGCGCGTCACGACGGGCCAGAGACGACAAACGGCATGCGCGAGGCGCTTAATTGCGCCATAAAACCGTGTGTGGGCATTCCGCTTTTGCTAAGGTTACTCTATACGCATTTAAAAGTAATTAATTAAATCCATGAATATACCGATACGAATTTTTCATTTTAAAACTCGAATTTACGCGGTCGTTTTAAAAATATTCAAGTATCTACTGTTTAAATATCAAAGAAAACAACCGAGTCCGTTAGCGATAGCTTTATTTTTTGTTGTTTATAAATTAATGCATGTTCTTGAGAATTTTATTAATTTGGGTGCTTGCTTTTGACGTTTTAGCTACGCAGAACCGTTCTCATATAAATATCGCTATGCTTTAGCGCTAAAATAACGAAGCGCCGATTAAAAGTAGAGTTAAAACGCAATTTTCTATTTTTAAAAATTTATTTTTTCGCGTTTTTTAATAAACTCTCGCTCGATCGTTTGGATGACGGCTTGCGGCGAGAGGTCTTTCATGCAGGCGTGGGTTTTTAGCGGACAGACGCGCTTCATACACGGCATGCACTCTAGATTTAGGTGTAGGATGCGGGCGTTTTCGTTGCGCCACGGACAGGTTTGCGTAAATCTCGTCGGCCCAAAAAGCGCGATCGTAGGCGTCTTGTAGGCTGCTGCGATATGCATCGGACCGCTGTCGTTCGTGATAAATATCCCGCCGCTTTGTCCGATGCCGCCGATATTTTCGCAAAGCTCCCGCACGCTCGTTTTACCCGCTAGATTTTCGCAGGCCGCGCCGTTTTCGCGTAAAATTCGCTCGATCTGCTCGCACATATCGCGCTCGCCCGCGCCGCCGAAAATCATAATCTTAAACTCGTCTTTAAAATGCAGCGCCACCTGCGCGAAATAGGCCGGATACCAGCGTTTGGCGCTTCCGTAGCTAGCGCCAGGATTTAGCCCGAGTACGGGCGCGTCAAATTTACGCGGCTCAAAGTAAAGCTTCAGCTCGTCGTCTGCGCGTTTTAAATTTAACGCCGATTTGACGAATTTTAGGTATTTTTGCACCTGATGCGCGCCGTCATTGCTCTTTTGAAAAATAAATTTTTGCCCCGCCCGCGCCCCGTAAAGTAAAACCTTACTCGCAAACGAGCTTCTAAAGCTAAACGCCGCGTCGAATTTACCAAGATTTCTTGCTTGCCAAAACAGCCGCCAAAGCCTAAATTTAGCCTTTTTACTGCCGTCCACGATGACGCGTTCGCAGTTTGGATGAGCCTTAAAAAGCTCGCACGCCGCAAACGAACCGAAAAATACGATTTTAACTGGCTCTCGTGCCTCTTTTTTTTTTAAATTTTGCGGATTTTGATTTTTTTGAGCATTTGCCGTCAAATTTGCGCCGCGGTCAGCTTCAAATTTACCGTCCAAATTTGGCGTATCGCTTTTAAAAATTTGAATTTCCTGCGTTACGGGACCGAAATTTTGCGACGAAAAGCTAAAATCTCGCTCATTTTCAAATTCGCCCGTCAAATTCCCCGCGTCAAACGCCGCCGCGTGCTTTGCGATGGCCTCCACCGCGGCGCTTGCCATCACGGCGTCGCCCAGCCAGGTCGGCAGCTCAATCAAGATTCGCACGCACTATCTCCAGCGTCGCGTTCGCGTTTTTTTCGATACTAAACTCGCTAGCAAGTGCCAAATTTCGCTCTTGTAGCATTGCCAGCCGCTCGTCGTCGTTTAGGATTTCATCAATCAGAGCGCAGATGTCGTAGTCTTGCGGCGAACTCATCACAAACTCCCCCGGTAGTATCTCCGCCGCGCCGTTTTGAGCGGTAGTGATAGCGACGCAGCCGTAGCTAAGCGCTTCCAAAACGACGTTTGAAAACGGCTCGTACGCCGTCGGAAACAAAAACAGCTCGCTGCCTTCGTAAAATCTCGCCGTGCTTTTTTGCGCGCCCGTAAATACGGCGTTTAGGCCGAGTTCCTTGGCTAGATTTTTGTAGCGGGCGGTGTTTTTGTCGCGACCCACGATCAGGCAGTTTACGCGGGTTTTTAGGCGAGCCGCGATGCGCAAGAACTCCTCCGCGCCTTTGCGTTTAAAGCCGCTTCCCACAAACAGCAGCGTCGGCAAGTTAAAATCAAGCCCGAATTCCTCGCAAAGAGCGAGCTTTGCCGCGCCTTTTTGCACGCGAGTAGGCAAATTTACGCCGTTATAGACGACTGCGATCTTTTCCTCGGCGATGCCGTAGGTCTCGCAAATTTGGCGCTTTATGAAATTTGAGTTGGCGATGATTTTTTTAGCGTTTTTAAAAGTGCGCTTTTCAAGGTAGGGAATGACGAAATTTAGGGGGTTTGTGAACCAAAAAGGCTTGGTTTTCATATAGACTTTGTGTACGCCGTCGCCCGCTCGGTAGATGTCGGCGCAGGTGATGCGCTCTAAGCTAAAATAAATCTCGTCCGCGCCCTTTTGCCGCTTAGCTTGCGAGTTAAAAAGCAGGGCTTTGATCCACGAGCTTAGTTTTTTGCTGCTGTTAAATCCGCGCGTCTCGCACGCAACGCCCGAGTCTTTTAGGGCTTTAACGAGCCTTGAGAGATACCTCTGCGCCCCGCCGATAGCGTCCAGATCGAGCCTTAAAAATACTATTTTTTTCATGTTCGCCTTTTAAAATTTAGCGGTATTTTATAAGTTTTTTGATGAATTTTAGGTTATGCCCGGCGTGCGAGGGATGAGAGCGTAAATAAGTATAAGCGTAAAATAGGTATAATCGCGCAAAAAAGGAAAATCGTGAAAATTTTGCTCGTTAGAAACGATAATATCGGCGATCTCATCTGCACGACGCCAGCGATTGAAGCGCTGCGAAAAGCTCATCCGAACGCACAGATCGATATCGTCGTAAATAGCCTAAACGCATGCGTCGTTAGCGGCAATCCATTTTTAAATAAAATATATATCTACACCAAACCAAAGCACGTAAAAGGATTGGCGGCAAAGGTGTGGGCGTTTTGGGGAAAATGTAAAATTTTCCTTCAAATTCGCCGTGAAAAATACGATGCGACCGTGATTTTTAGAAGCGCCTATTCGCCCTCTGCCGCCATATTTGCCAGAGCAGCCGGAGCTAAAACGACGATAGGAGCGGCAAAGCAAAACGAGGGCGGGCCACTAATAACGCATAAACTAAACTTTAATCCTCCGCCTCACGAGGTGCTGCTTTGCTGTGAGCTAGTGGCTCCTCTGGGAGCTAAATTCGACGGAGAAAAGACGCTTTACGTACCGAGCTTTAAAAGCGAGAAATTTAAGGATTTCGTATTTTTTCACGTCTCCTCTAGGGTGGAGCAAAACCGCATGGACGAGGCTAAAATTTTGCGGATTTTGGCGTTTTTAAAGCAAAATTTCGGACGCGTCGCCGTTAGTGCCGAGGACGCGAAACTGGGCGAAAAAGTAGCGCAAGAAGCGGGCATAGAGTTTGCCGCGACTAAAAATTTAGACGAGCTAGCCGGCTATATCTGGGCGGCCAAATTTGTCCTCACGCTTGACGGCGGCGTTGCGCATCTAGTTCCCGCACTTGGCGTAAAAACGGTGCTGGTGCTTGGCAAAACGGACGCCTCTCGCTGGGCTCCGATTTACGGCGGCGCGGAGTGTGCCGTGCTGCAAAGCGCTAGCAAAATGGCGCAGGACGTCGCGGACGAGGAAATCTACGAGGCGGTCAAAAATATATGAAAAAAACAGATAAAATAAATATCTTAGAGCTTGAAAGCTCGCTGGGTTTCGGCGGCCAGGAGCACCGCACGCAGCGCGTCATAAACGGGCTAAATAAGGATAAATTTAAGGTATTTTACGCGCTAAATCCAGGCTCAAAAAGCTTTGAAAAGCCGATTGATTGTGAGTTTGTAGAATTTAACCTAAGTAAGGTCTATAATATTTTTGAAATTTTTAAAATTTGCCGTTTCGTGCGCAAAAAAAATATCTCCGTCATCGCCACGCACTCGGGCAAGGACGGCAACATCGGCGCGATCGTAGCAAAGCTAACGGGCGCTAAGGTCGTGCGCGCCAGACACCTGCAAACGCCGATCAGATCGGCATTTAGCTACAACGTAAACGATAAAATCGTAGCCGTCTCAAATGCCGTAAAAGCCCAGCTCGTTTCGCAGGGCGTGCGGGGAAATTTGATAGACGTTATCTATACTGGCGTGGATACGGCGCGGTTTAATCCAAATTTTACAAAAGATATAAAAGCGGAGCTAAATTTGAGTGCAGACTGCGTCGTAGTGGGTATCGTAGCGGTATTGCGCGCAGCGAAAAATCATAAGCTTTTGTTTGAAGCTTTTAGTGAGCTAAATCTACCAAACGCCGCTTTAGTCGTGGTCGGCGACGGTCCGCAGGAGGAAAATCTAAAAAAAATAAAGACTCCAAACATCTACATGCTAGGCCCCCGCGCCGACGTGAGCGAGTTTTTGGGTAGTTTTGACGTTTTCGTGCTGCCCTCAAAGATGGAGGCGCTAGGCACGGCGCTGCTTGAAGCGCAGTCTTGCGGAGTGCCCTGCATCGGTAGCGACGCGGGCGGCATCGGCGAGGCGATAAGTAGCGGCGAAACGGGACTTTTGTTTAAAAACGGCGACAAAGAATCGCTCAAAGCGGCTCTAAAAACGCTGATAGAAGACGCGGCGCTTCGGGCGAAATTTAGCGCGAACGCGAGGGAATTTATCGTGCGAAACTTCTCGATAGAGACGATGGTCGCGCAGACGGAAGCGATGTATGAAGCTCTTTGAGAGCGCGGCGCGGCTCATTTTGCGCTTTAAAAGCGTGCGCAAAACGCAGCTGGTTACGCAGCCCCTACAAACGGTCTGTTTTTTTAGCAACACCGCGCTTGGCGATACGATTTTTAATACGCCTGTTTTTCGCGTCTTTCGGCAAAATTTCCCGCACGTACGCACCGTCGCGCTACTAAATCCATCTACCGCGCCGCTTTTTAAAACAGATCCGAATATCGACGAAATTTTGCTTTATGACGGCAAAAAAGGCGGCTTTTTGCGCGCCTTGTTTGCTTTGAAAAAAGTAAAACCCGACATAGTTTTTATCCTGCACTCAAACGAACCGGAGGCCACTCCGCTAGCAGTTTTAAGCGGAGCGAAATACGTTTTTAAGCTGCCAAATGCCGGCAGTAAATTTAGCCCCTTTCACTCAAACGCGCCCGAGCCTTACGGAGATGAGAGGTACGTAGTGCTAAACCGCCTCGAGCAGCTTAAATTCGTAGGCATCAAAAGTCGCGACACGAGGCTAAATTTGTATCTGCGCGATGAGGATTTCGCCCGCGTCGATGAAATGCTAAAAAAAGACGGCAAACGCAAATTTATCGGCTTTCAGATGGGGGCTAGCACGGTTTCCAGGCAGTGGTTTTGGCAGCGTTGGCGGGAGCTGGCGGGAATTATTTTGGAGCGCACGGACGCCGTCATCGTGCTAACGGGCAGCCCCGCCGAGCGAGCGATGACCGCGCAGTTAGACGAGGAGTTAAGAAGCGCGCACGTGATAGATGCGGCGGGTAAATTTAGTCTGAGGGAGGCCGCCGCGCTGGTAGCTAGGCTTGACGTGCTTGTCACGCCCGATACCGGCCCGCTGCACGTCGCAGCCGCGCTAAAAACGCCTACGATCGGGCTTTTTGCCGTCGCTTCGCCCGTGAACTCAAATCCGGATTTTGACGAAAATATCCATAAATTTATCAAAAAGCCGCGCACCTGTTCTCCTTGCGTCGGTAAAAACTGCAAATTTCAGGAGTGCATGCTGCAAATAGGGGCGGATGAAGTCTGGGAGATGCTAAAGGAAATGATATGAAAAAGATTTTGTTCGTCGATACGGGGCGCGAATACGGCGGCGGAACGAAGAGTTTTTTGTATCTTTTGCGTGGGCTTACCGCGCAGCAAAAGTGCGAGCTTTGCGCGTTTTTTGAGACTGATTACGAGGCGGGCGGACGCAAAATCTCGCAAATCATCGAAGAAGCCGGGGCTAAATTTATAAATTTTGAGCCAAAAAAGCAGCCCTCAAAGCTAAAAAAAGAGCTTTTGCGCGCGCTGGGCGGTCAAATTTTAGCAAAATACCTTTATAAAAAAGACTACGACTACGCGCTTTGCTTGCTGCGGCAAGTGCGGCCAGATATCCTTCATCTAAATAATCACTTTTCAACCAATCTCTCTTATATCGCCGCCGCAAATGCCCTAAATATCGCGGTAGTACAGCACCTGCGTAAAAACTCGGCCGTCGAGCCCTTTAAGCTTGAAATTTTAAAGCGGCTAAAATTTACGCCCGTTTGCGTTTCAAACGCTACTTACGAATTTTATGCCGCGCAGATAAAAATGCCTAAAAACGTGGTTTATAATCCCGTGGAGGCGCCTATTTTAAGGCGGGAAAAGTCTGAAGCGAGCGAAAATTTAAGCCTCTCGCAGACAAATTTAAAAGATAGCGGCGACGATAAAAGCGCCGCCCTAAAAGCCAAATTTGACGCTGAAAAAATAAATATCGTAATGCCCGCAAATTTCTTGACGCTAAAGGGGCACGAGCTTGTTTTTGACGCGCTTGCGGGACTAAAAAGAAGCGATGTAAAGGTTTATTTCGCGGGCGGAGGCGAGCTAAAAGCGGGCGCGAAAGCCAAATTTGACGCGCTGATAAAATCGGGCAAGGTCGAGTATCTGGGCTTTGTTTCCAAGATGGACGAGATTTATGCAGCGTGCGACTACGTGCTTGGATTTTCCAGCGACGAGGGGCTGCCTAGAGTCGTCATCGAGGCGCTTGGCTGCGGGCTTGGCGTGGTGTATTCAGACATCGCCGTCATAAGGGAGATTTATGAAATATCCTCGAAAAAGCAAGATTTTTTTATAGTTCAAAGAAGCTCTGACGCGCTTTTAGCCTGCTTTGAGAGCTTGCGCAAGCCAGCCTCAAAAAGCCCCGACGATGCCGTTATAGAGGCCTTTAGCATAGAAAATTATCTTCGCGGGATAGATAGGATATATAGCGAACTTTGACGAAGGCCTCGATGTCTGCGAGGTTTTGTTCGCCCAGCTCGAAAAACGCGCTCGCGTCGATGTCACGCACGGTTTTAAACACGGAGCTAACTGGCGGCAAATGCGAGGTTATCACGAGCGAGTCGGCGACGCCCCTTTGCTCGCTGGCAAAACAAGGCCCCATAAGGCAGATCGTGGGCGTGCGAACGCTGTCCGCGACGTAGTAGTTGCCGGTATCCGAGCTCGCGTAAAGCTGCATCTGCGAGAGGTAAAACGGCAACTCCTCAAGCTTGATTTTATCGATTAAGGAGATGATTTTTAGCTCGTTTTGGGCGAATTTTTTTACGTAAGTATCGCAAATTTGCGAGCTTAAATTTGACTCGCCGCCAGTACTGTTTTCGCTACAAATTTGAGCTTTTGTCTGCTTTTCGTTTGTATTTTCAAGACCGCCGTAAATTTCGCTCGTATCGATAGCGGCCAAATTCGCGTAAATTTGCCGTTCGTTTAAATTCTCCGTACGCTTTTCGTCCGCATTTTCCGCGAGCAGGTTTTGTAGCAGCGCAGCCTCTTCGCCGACGCCGAAAATGTAAACCTCGCAGTCAAATTTAGCGAAAATTTCAAAGATTTTTTCCCAAGTATGTTTTGGCGGAGTTTTCATTTTATTGCCTGCGCTTAGGCTCACGCCGATCTTAAATTTGCCGCTTTTTACGAAGTTTTCTTGCGGGATAAAGAGCGGTTTTTGTAAGCATTTTTCATATTTTAGCTCGGTAACGCCGGCCGTTTTTAGGTAGGTTAGCAGCGTGAGGTCTTGCAAAGTATGCGGCACTTTTTTCATACCGAGCGCCAGCAGGGCAAAGTCGCTAGATGCCGCGTAGTGGTGCACGGCGACGATATTTTTGGCTAACGTGCAGCGCGCTAAAAAGAGATTTAGGCTGTTTGGCATCAGCACGTAGACGCTCTCGTAGTTGCGCGAAAAAAGCTCGAGCGCGAGCCCTATTTTTGAGGTTTTTTTGCGTTTTACGCCGTTTATCGTAAATATTTTTTCTATTCGGCTGTCGCGTTTTGCGAAGGCTAGGTTTATCTCGTCGATTAGCGCGTCAAATTTGCCCAGCTTTTCAAAGATCACGGTCGAGTTTGCGTAGTCGCCGATTTTAGCGGTTTGTATGAGTAAAATTTTGCCTTTTTCGCCTTTAAATTTTAGCTTTTTCATCGCGAAAAGATATGGGTAAATCAGCAAATATATGAGAAAATATATCAAAATTTAGGCCTTTATTCTGTAAAAATTTAGCCTAAATTTAGCATAAATTTATAAATTTACGGACATTTTTGAGCGAGCGCGGGCTAAAATTCGACTAAAAATCGCTTACTGGATTTTAATGATTTTATCGTTATAATGGGCGCTTTAAATTTAAGGGAGAAAATGACGAAACTGCAAAACCGCCTACAAAACGCCGCTTTATACCTCGTTTGCGTTTTTATCGCTTGCGAGCATGTTCCGCGTATGACGGCGGCGAAAAACATCTCGCTTTATCTTGCGCTTGTTTGCGCGATCTGGCTTTATTTCACGGACAGGACGCGATTTGCCGCAAGGGTCGGCGTAAATTTCAGCCTTTCTCGCTCGCCCGCGTTTTGCCTTATCGCATTCACCTTTTACGCGTTTTTGATCTCCGCCTTTCCCTACGCGCCGCAGTTTGATTCGCTGGGCAACGCTGCGGGCGAGTTTGGGCGCGGATTTGCTTTTTTGCTCATCGTCTACGTCGCGGCAAACGGCGAGACCGCTCAAGCAAAATTATTTTTTTACGCGCTGATAGCGGCCTTTGCGGTTATTAGCATTTATTACGCCGCGCCGCTTTTTAGCGAGTTTGAGAGGCTTGGTAGCGCGGGCGAATTTGACTCGCGAGTCGTGCGCCGAGCGTACGCGGACTACGTGGATAGATTTTTGCCTTTTGTGCTGGCGGGAGTTTTTATCTTTAGGCGGCTTTGGGCGCGAGTCGCGTGCGGCGTGCTTTGTCTGGCGGCCGTAGGGCTTGATATTTTGAGCGGCGTTAGGGGCAGCTGGGGGGCGATGCTGGCTTGTTTTATTATGTTTGGTTTTTGTTTGTATATCTTAGGCGGCGAGGCGAAGCGTAAATTTAAACTCTTTGCCGTTATCTTTGCCGTTTGCGTCGCGGGCGCGTCGGCGGCGGTTTTGAGTTCGCCCACGGCGTTGTATAAATTTTTCCAGATCGGGCTAGTGAGCGAGGCAAACCTCGAAAACGAGAGTATGAGAGAGCGTATCGCGGGTGCGGGCTTTAGCTCGGGGCGCGATTTGATTTTAAAGGAGCGCTTGCCGCTACTTTTTGCGAGTCCGCGCGCGCTAACCGGGCTTGGATACGGCAAGGAGCAGTACGACGCATTTTTGCGCGACGAGGCGGACAAAGGCGCACATATCTCGATGATGCAGACGCGGCCGGGCGGCGAGCGGTACTGGTTTAACGACGAGCCGTTTTTTATCGGGCACTACTACTACTACGGCGCGGTCGGTACGGTGCTGCTACTTGGCGGTTTTATCTCGCTTTTAGCGTATTCGTTTAGGCATTTTTTGCGCTCGCGCGAGCTGCTTTTTGCGGCGATTTTTATCTCGCTAGCGTGTTATTTCGGCGTGCGCGGGCTGTTTGAAGCGATAAATTTACGCATACTTTATATGTTTTATATGCTTGGATTTTTCGTCTTGCTAGTTGCGCGGACGGGAGCTAAAGGAGGCGGCGTTGAGCGTTAGCGTTTTGATGTATCATCACGTTTTAAAAAAGGGCGGATTTATCGCCTCTAGCGTAGAGGATTTTGCCTCGCAGATGAGATTTCTTGCCGAGGCGGGCTACAAAACGCTCACGATGAGCGAATTTATCGCCTATAAAAGGGGCGAGCTAGCCGTGCCTAAAAAAAGCGTCCTCATCACCTTTGACGACGGCTGGAAGGATAACTACGTCTATGCCTACCAGGTCTTGCGCGAGTTTGGGCTGCGGGCGACGATATTTTTAGTGACGCAGTGGATAGAGCGCGCGAGCGAGCGACGAGGCGAGTTTATCGAGCTAACTCACTCCGAATACAAAAAAGCAGCGCCCCAGCGCCCGCAGGACGTGTTTTTAAACCTTGACGAGATGGTTGCGATGCGGGACGTTTTTGACTTTCACTCGCATACGCACACGCATTTTGACGAGTATTTCGGCGCGCTCCCGCCTGAGGAAAATTTCGTGCGGTGCCGCGAGTTTATGCGCGCAAATCTGGGCATCGAGGATGGGCTTTTATGCTGGCCGCGCGGCAAATACGACGAAAATTTGATGCGTCTAGCTAGACAGGCGGGATACGAGGCGTTTTTCACGACGCAGCGAGGTATAAACATACCAGACGGCGACCTATCGGCTATCAAGCGCATCGCCGCTAAAAAGGACGCCGCGTGGCTAAAACGCACGCTTTTTATCTATCAAAACGATTTTTTGGGCGGGATATACTCGAAGATAAAGAAGTAAAATTTGCTCTAAATTTGAGTAAAATTCGGTATTTTGGCGGATTTGGTTCGGTCTGCGTACATTCGGCTCAAATTTAAAAGGCGTGAAGTAGCGGGCGTAATTTCGCACGGCGGCGGGTCGTGCGTTTGCTTCGCTGGCGACATTTAAAGGACCCATTATGAAATTTCTTAAACATAAATTTAAAAGCCTAGCCGCGGCGCTACTTCTGGCGGCGATACTTGGCGCTGCATTTATCCGCATCGTGCCCGATTATTCCACCTCGCGAGGCTTCGCTTTAGTTACTATTTTTGGCTACAACAAATACAAGCAAGGATACTGCCTAAAAGAGGATAGAATTTTACCCAAAGAGGAGCTGTATAAAAAAGTGGGAGGAGCATATTTAGATAATAATGTGAAATTATACCAAATGATCGATGCTTATAGGTTGAAAACCTATGGTAGCCTTTGGTCTAGCAAATACGAAGTTGCATACTACGAACTAGAAAATATAAACTTATCGAATTGTTTTGAAGTATTAGAAAAATATTATCAAGAGGGAAAAACGACCGAGGAGATACTGATGAAAGAGCTAAAGGCTAAAAAAACCGATCCTAAAAAATATCTAAAAATATCTCCGGATGGCGTAAGTCTGGGGCTTGATAGGCCGATAATTAGGATCGGTGGTGGTGATAAAGACACTACAGGCACTTTGTTCCTTGATAAATTTGCTATATTTAACGGCAATTATATGCAATTTAACCATTCGGAGTATCTGTGCGATACAATAAAAAATTTTAATATTATCAAGAAATACTATAAAGAGAGAAAAAATGCTGTAGCGGGAATAGGAAAAGGTTTTAAATTTGATAACTGCGGGAATTTAAATTATCCGCTGGAAAAATATTATTTGGGCGGTAGAGATATAGAGAGGCGCTAAATTCTCTAATATTAATTTCATTAAAAAATTTAAGGGACTTAAGACCGATGAACACAGAACAAAGGTATAAATTTCACAGGGCGGCGAGGTATTTGCTAGCGGTGCCGATAGTTTTTTTACTTGCTTGGTGGACGGCGGCATTGATTTTAGAGGTTTTGCCTTTGGATGGTGCGCTAAGGATTGCCGTTTTTATCGCAATATTTGCGATTATGGCTTGCGCGCTGTTTTGGTATTTGTTCAAAAGGTATAAAAATTTTAAGCTAAGCAAGCTTTTTGTTAAAAATCCAAATCTTAGTTTACTGCTTTTTGCGGTAGAAAATTTATCGCTCGGCGCTTTTGGCTGCGGGTTTTGGGCGTATTTGGCGGCGGGATATTCGGAGCAACAATACGAGCGGCCGGAGCGCGGCCTTTGCATTTGCGTTCGCGCCCGTTTGTTTGCTCGTTTTCGTGATCTCATACATGTTTAACGAAAAGAAGGCTTAGGCGTCAAATTTAAGCGCCCAAATTTATAAAATCAAGAAGGTCAAATTTGACGGCCGGCGTTCAAATCAAATTCGACTTTATGACAAGCCCGGCCGATAAATTTGATCGTCAAATTTGACCAAAGCAGCCAAGCTTACCTCTCGCGGCTCAAATTTGTCCGTAAAATTTAGCCAAAACAGCCGAATTTTACAAAGCGCGCTTAGCTCTGGCTCAAATTTTCCCTGATTTTGCTCTTTATCGCCTCCAGCTCCTCGCCCTCAAATCTCATCAGCGTCCGCTCCACGCCGTGCTTTATCATCCCCTCTTTGTCGCACGGCACGAAGTCCCAGTCCTTTTGAAATATCGCGTGCTTGCCCATAGTTTGGTTGCCGTTGCGCTGCGTGTAGCCGTTTGCGTCTAGATCGTTATCCCACGGCCCCCACTCAAACGCCCCGCTAGGCCCAAACAGCGCGATCACGGGCACGTCGTTGGCTGCGGCTAGATGCATGATCGCCGTATCCACGCCGATAAACATCGCGGAGCGCTTCGAGAGCGCGGCAGTCTGCTTTAGGGTGAGTTTGCCGCCTAGATTTACGGGGCTAGAGGAGCACAGCGCCAGCACGTCGTCTAGCTTTTTTAGCTCGGCGTCGTTGTTGTCGGCCGTTAGCACGACCCGTGCGCCAAGGCCTTCGCAAAAGTCGATTATCGCGGCCATAGTTTCGTCGTCCGCGCACTTAAACATCCATCGGCTAGTTAGGTGCACGTGGATAAATTTAGGCGGCAAATTTAGATGATTGATGCACTCTGGATCAAAATACACGCTAACTCTTTTGCCGCTAGGCTCAAGCCCGAGCGCGGCCAGGGCGTCTAGATTGCGATCCACGGTGTGGCGCAGACCGCCTATTTTTGGGGCTTTATGCGTGATTATTTTATTTACGGCCTTGTTTTTACCCTCAAAGCCCACGATGGTTTTTATCTTGGCGTATTTGGCGACGATGATGCCGCGGTCGCCCGTCGTGGTCTGCACGGCGATGTCGTATTTTTGCTTTTTGATCGCGCGGATAAACTTTAGCTCGCGCCAAAGCCGTTTGAAAAAGCCGACCTCTTTTATATTTGCACGGTCGTAGATGTGGATGTTTTGGATGTTCGGGTTGCCCTCGATCATCGCCTCGGTGCCCTTGTTTAGCGCGAAATCTATCTGCGCGTCAGGGTAGATGCGGCGCAGGTTTTCGACGAGCGGAGTCGTGAGTAACACGTCGCCGATGTTTCTAAATTTCATAACTAGGATTTTGATTTTTTTATCTTTCATTTTATGTACTTCCAAAATGTGTATTGCGCGTAAAGCCTTGCTATCACGTAGCCGCGCCAGCCTTCGCGCCAGCCGCCTTTTAGGAAAAATAGCTTAAAAAACGTCCACGCGGGATTTAAAACGGCCTTAAATTTGCTTGATTTTGCGCCCTTTGCGCCAAGGCTCGAGTAGCGATTTTGCTTGGCGATAAACTGCTCGATGCTGTCGTAGGCATAGTGTTTGAAGTGGTTTTTTAACCTACCGATTTGATTTTTGGCGGCGGTTAAATTTGCGCCGTTTGCAGCGTCTGTACGGATTTGGTCGCCCGTTTTTGCCGCGCTTTTTAAAACGACCTTTTCGTGTATCTCGCGCCCGTCAAACTCCGCCCGCGTCTTGTCAAAAAGCCTAACGGTGCAGTCCGGGTAAAGCCCCATAGTGCGCACTTCTTTGCCGAAAAATATATTTGCGCGCGCCACCTCGTACGCGCAAAACTCGGGTCGCTGTAAAACCTGCAAAATTTCCTCCCTCAGCGGCTCTAAAATCACCTCGTCGCTATCTAGCACGAAAATCCAGCGATTACGCGCTAGATCCACGCCCAGCTGCTTTTGCGCGCTAAATCCCAGCCATTTTTGCTTGTGAAATTTGACGTTTTTAAACCCGGCGCAAATTTGCTCCGTAGCGTCCTGCGAGCCGCTATCGACCACGACGACTTCGTCTGCGAATTCGCAGCTTTTTAGCACCTCGGCGAGGTATTTTTCACTGTTAAGCGTGAGGATTACGACGCTTAGCATTTATAAATTTCCTCGTTAAAATGCTTAAATCGTTTGTGAAACCAAAAATACTCGTCCGGCTTCTCGCGTACGGCGGCCTCGGTGGCGTCAGCTTGCGCTTGCGTGGCCTTTAGTACGGCTTCGTCTTTATCAAAATCCCTAACGTCAATCGGCGGGAAAAAGCAAATTTCGCTGAGGTTTGGCCCTTTTTCGCGGATAAATGCGGGCACGATGAGAGCGTCCGTTTTTTGCGCGAAAATGCTAACTGCGGGCGTATGTAGGACTTTTCGCCCGAAAAATTTGACCTCTACGCCCTCGTCTTTTGCGGTGTTTTGATCGACTAGGATGCCGACCAATCGGCGCGCCTTAACCGCTTTTAGGATTTGCTTGGCGCCGCCCATTTTATCGATTAGCTCGATATCAAAGCGGGTGCGATTTGCCGCCAAAATGCGCTGCATGACCGCGCTATCAAGAGCGCGTCCGACGATGCTAACGCCGCCGAATTTTGCCGCCATCGCCAGCGAAAAGAGCTCCCACTGCCCGTAGTGCGCCGTTTGCACGATGATCGGACGACCCGAAGCAAGCGCGTTTTGAAAGATTTGCTCGTTTTTAAATTCGACTTTTTCTAGGATTTTTTCCTTGCTCGCGTTTTGATTTTTTATAAAATTTACCGCAAATTTGGCGAAGTTTTGGTACGTGTCTTTTATGATTTGCTCTTTTTGCTCGGCCGTGAGCTCGCCCGCGTAGGCAAAATTTAGATTTGCTCTGATGATTTTTGTGTGCTTAGCGTCAAATTTATAAAACAAAAACGCGATGAAATTTAAAAAAGGATCCAGCAAAAACGCGGGCGTAACGGTAAAGATAAATTTAAAAAATCTATAAAGCCAAAGGTAAAATAAATCACGCATCAAGTAGCCTTTTTGCCGCGCTTGCGATAGCCTGCGGCGCGATATCTCGCACGCAAAAGTCGCTTTTGTCTATCTTTTTCGCGTCTATTTTTTTGCCCGCGTCCAGCGTTAAATTTATGGGGCTCGCAAAGGCGTTTCGCTCTGCGGGGCGGTTACCAAAAAGCGTGATAGAGGGTCGATTTTGCGCCCAAGCGATATGCGTCACGCCGCTATCGTTGCCGATAACAAGGTCACAGGACGAGATAAAATTTACGAGCTCTTTTAGGCCCAAATTTAGCGGTTTTGCGTTTGAGTTTTTGATCAAATTTAGTGCTTTTTTCTCCTCGTTTTCGCCGTTAAAGCAGACGAAAATTTCATTTTGCGGCTCGTCTAGCTGGGCGATAACGTCTCCAAATTTATCATAAATTTTACTCGGCTCGCTAGCAAAAGGCGCTATCAAAATTTTCTTTTTTTGGCTTTGCGATTTACTTTGCCGGGCGCTAAAACAAGGCTGTTTGGCTAAAATTTCATCCTCGCTAAAACTAAAGCCTAAGGCAAAAGCCGTAAGTTTTAAATTTCGCAAGATGATATTTTCGCCGTAGTCGCAGCTAAATTTATGTCTGTAAAACAGCGCCGCAAGCGGTTCTTTAGCGCTAAATTTATCAAATCCGTAACTGTTTTTGCCAAGAAGCTTCGCAACCGCGGCGGATTTGATCAGCCCTTGCAGGTCGATGACGTAGTCAAATTCGCCCTCTTGCTTAGCAGACGCGATCAGCTCCAAGCTCTTTTTGTATTCGCCGTTTTTTAGCGGTAGCGATACGACGCGCGAAATTTGCGGGCAAAGGAACAAAATCTTGCTAAATTTAGCGTCGGCAAACCATGTAATTTTAGCTTGCGGCAAGTGCTTTTTGATAAACTGTAGCACGGTCGCCGCATGGACGATATCGCCCAGGGCGGAGAGCTTGATAACGGCGATGTTTGGGCTTAAATTTTTACTCATTTACCGCTTTTATAAAGATTTTTAGCTATCATTTTAGGCAAAAATAGCTAAAAAAGGTTTGAAATGGCTAAAAATTATATCTGCGTTTTTGACTGCGAGACGGTGCCGGACGTCGCGCTTTTGCGTAAAATTTACGGCTATGAGGGAAGCGACGCGGAGGTGGCGAGGCAGGCGTTTGCCGCGCAAAAGGCAGCAAGCGGAAGCGAGTTTTTACCCGTAATGTTTCACCGCGTCGTGGCGATCTCTGCGGTGATGGCGGACGAGTACGGTAAATTTTTGCGCGTAAGCACGATGAAGGGCGCAAACGAGCGCGAAATCCTAAATAAATTTATCGGTTTCGTAAACTCGCACAACCCGCGCCTGGTGAGCTTTAACGGGCGAGGCTTTGATCTGCCGATGATTTTAACTCGCGCGATGAGGTACAACGTCTCGTTTCCGAGCTTTTACGAGGTCGAAAACAAGGAGCTCGGTAAAGGCAAATGGGACGGCAACTACCGCGACAGATATAGCGGTAAATTTCACTTCGATCTGCTCGATCACGTGAGCGAGTTTGGCTCCGTGCGCGGGCTAAAGCTCGATACGCTCTGCGCTAGCTTAAATTTGCCCGGCAAATACGACGTCCACGGCGATCAGGTGATGGAGCTATTTTTTGACGGCAAGATTGACAAGATCAACGAATACTGCGAAAGCGACGTGCTAAACACATACTGGCTTTTCCTAAAATACGAGCTTTTGCGCGGAAATTTGACGCTGGACGATTACGCAGACGATATCTCGGTGATGAGCGAGTGGCTCGCGGCAAACTGCGCTCAGATGGGCTATACGCCGGTTTTTTGCGAGGCGGTCGATCGCGAACTCGCGCGCCTTGAAACGCAAAACTACGAGGACGAGCCCGAACTCGGAGATGACGACGAGCAAGCCGGAGCAGAGGAGTACTACACCGAAGAAAATATGCCTGAGATAAATTTAGACGAGCAGTAAGGACGGGCGCAAATTTAGCGTATTTTGCTAGTTTGGCTAAATTTAAACGGCTTGCTTTTGTTAAAGCGTAATTTAATTTCAGCAGGTACAGATAGTTTAATATTTATAAAATAAAAGGATAATCTATGTATAAAAAGATCGTAGCTTTTTCGGCGATATTTGCATTGCTATTTTCCGGTTGCGCAGAAAAAAGCGCCGGCGTCAAAAAAATAGACGAGATACAAGGACTTTATGCGTATAACGACGGATACTACGTCGTCGGCGACAAATATAGCTTTAGGCTAAACGAAACGGCAAAAATAAACGAAGCCAAACACTTTTACGCTAGCGAGTTTGGAAATGACATAAAAGACGATTTTGCGTCTATTTGCATATACGGCAACGATGAAAAGATGGTCGGAACATACGTCATTTTTCTTGATAAAAAGCTATTTTCGGATGAGAGATATGCTGCGCTAAAAGCGTCTTTTGAGATGTTTGATCCAAGCAAAAATATGCAAGGGTCTCAGACTATAAAAAGCTTTTTGGAGTCCGGATATATAACCGGTTATTACTATCTGAGCGGAAGTACGGCAAACATAAGCGACGCTAAAAGAAAAGAAATTTTAACCTCGGGTAAATTTCAAAATCCAATCAAAGTATATACGAATGTAGATTGCGAAAAAATAGGCGCAAGCAGCGGCGGTGCGGGGATAGATCTCGGCGGTGCCGCGATGATCGTTGGTTTGCCCGTCGCTAGCGCGGGGATGATAGTGGCTTTTCCCGCCGTATTTGTAGTAGGGGCGGCTTTTTACGGTACTTTTTTTGTAGGTTGGGGACTTGGATGTTTGCTCGGCTTAGCGCGTTGTTCGTAGAGTTGGCGCTAATTTTATTTACGAGCTTTGATTTTTAAAATACGCTAAAATAGCGTCAAATCACAAAGGAAAAACATGAAAATTTTAGTAACCGGAACGGCGGGATTTATCGGGTTTCACTTGGCAAACGCCCTCGTAAAAAGAGGCGACGAGGTCGTCGGATACGACGTGATAAACGACTACTACGACGTAAATTTAAAGCTCGCGCGCCTAAAAACGGCGGGCTTTGACGTAAGCGAGATAGACTATGGCAAGCTTATCACCTCAAAAACGCAGCCTAATTTAAAATTTATAAAAGCCGACCTGGCCGACGGCGAGACGATGAAGAGGCTTTTTGAGAGCGAGAAATTTGACTGCGTCGTAAATTTGGCCGCGCAGGCGGGCGTGAGATATTCGCTCATCAATCCGCAAGCCTACATCGACAGCAACGTCACGGGCTTTATGAATATCCTAGAGTGCTGCCGCCACAACCAAACTAAAAATCTAGTCTACGCAAGCTCGAGCTCGGTTTACGGCCTAAACGAAAATATGCCGTTTTCTACGCACGAGGGCGTAAATCACCCGATCAGCCTCTACGCCGCAACCAAAAAAAGCAACGAAATGATGGCGCATACGTATTCGCATCTATTTGGCGTACCGACTACGGGACTGCGATTTTTCACGGTTTACGGCCCGTGGGGACGCCCTGATATGGCGCTGTTTTTGTTCGTAGACGCCGCGCTAAAGGGCAAGAAAATCGACGTCTTTAACTACGGCAAGATGAAGCGCGACTTTACCTACGTGGACGACATCGTAAAGGGCATCATAAAATGCGTCGATAACCCAGCCAAGCCAAATCCCGTGTGGGACGCGAAGCACCCTGATCCAGCCACCTCTAGTGCGCCGTTTAAGGTCTATAATATCGGCAACAACAGCCCCGTCGAGCTCATGGACTACATCAAGGCCGTCGAGATAAAAATCGGCCGCGAGATAGAGAAAAACTTCCTTCCGCTGCAAGCCGGCGACGTGCCTGCGACCTTTGCGGACGTGAGCGATCTGGTCGCGGACTTTGAGTATAAGCCAGCAACTAGCGTAAATGATGGGGTGGCGAGGTTTATCGAGTGGTACTGCGAGTTTTACGGGGTTAAAATTTGAGATTTTTCGCGCTCTTGCTGGCCGCCTTTTTAAATTTAGCTCTAGCGGCGCAGAGCGAAAATATAAGCAGCGCGGTGAGCGCAGATGCCGCTAAAAAAGCTAAATTCGAGCTTTTAAAACTTAGCGAATACAAAGGCCAAAACGTCGGCGGCTGGCTAGCTAGCGAGAAGCTTGACGGCGTGCGCGCCTACTGGGACGGGCGAAATTTGCGTTCACGAAACGGTAAAATTTTAGCCGTGCCTGAGGGCTGGAGCGCGCATTTTCCGCCATTTGCGCTTGACGGTGAGCTTTACACGGCGCGGGGCGAATTTGAAAAAATACAATCGATCGTGATGGATAAAACGCCCAGCGCCACGGCGTGGAGCGAGATCAAATTTTATGTTTTCGACGTGCCTGAGGCTAGCGGCGGACTTTTAGAGCGGCTTAGTGAGCTTGAAAAATTTATCGCAAAGAACCCGCAAGCCGGGCAAAATTTAAAGATAATCAAGCAGGTAAAAGTAAAAGATAACTCCGAATTTGAGGCGTTTGCCGAGCATATCGTCGCAAAAGGCGGCGAGGGTGCGGTTGCGCGAGAACCAAACGCGCCCTATGAGCGAAAACGAAGCAAAAACGCGCTGAAATATAAAAAATTTAAAGATGCCGAGTGCGAGGTGACGGCGATAAACGCGGGCACGGGCAAATATGCCGGACTAATGGGCTCGGTAACTTGCAAGGTGCTTAGCGCTGCGGGCTCAAACTCGGACGAGCAAATCGCTGGCGGAGTAAAATTTAAGATTGGCTCGGGCTTTAGCGACCGCGACCGCGCAAACCCGCCTAAAATCGGCTCTATAATAACCTACAAATATCAAAATTTAACCGCAAAAGGGGTGCCGAGATTTCCGGTATTTTTGCGGGTTAGAGAGGATTAAATTCGGCCGTTTCGGTCAAATTTACCCGCTTGGTCGCTTTGGGGTCGGTGCCGTAAATTTACGCTAAGCGCGCGATAGGGCGGCTAAATTTAACGTGCGGGTTTAGCAACGCCGCATTTTTTATTTTACCTTTTTATCTTTTATGATAAAATCGGAAAATCTAAATTTCAAAAGGTAAATTTATGAAAATTTTAATAACAGGCGGAGCGGGCTACATCGGCTCTCACGTGCTAAAGGCGCTTTTAAAGCAAGGCGGACACGAGATAACGGTCGTAGATAATCTCTGCAAAGGCGCAACAAAGGCGCTTGACGCGCTAGAAAAAATCGGTAAATTTAAGTTCGTAAAGGCAAATTTGGAGGATGATTTAAGCGGGATTTTTGCGGAGGGCAAATTTGACGCGATTATCCATTTTGCCGCATTTATCGAGGTATTTGAAAGCACGCAAGAGCCGCTAAAATACTACCTAAACAACACCGCAAACGTGGCCAAAATTTTGACCTATTGCAAGCAGTACGGCGTAAATAAATTTATATTTAGCTCCACTGCTGCCGTTTACGGCGAGCCCGAGATCGGCGAGGTCGATGAGCAAACCGCGGCAAATCCGATAAATCCGTACGGCCGAAGCAAGCTAATGAGCGAGTGGATCATCAAAGACTACGCCGCTTCAAATGAAAATTTCAAATTTGCGATTCTGCGGTACTTTAACGTCGCTGGCGCCGACGAAGAGGGGCTCATCGGGCAAAACTATCCAAACGCCACGCACCTAATCAAAGTCGCGACGCAGACGGCTCTGGGCAAGCGCGAGAGTATGGGAATTTTCGGCAGCGACTATCCAACCGCAGACGGCACCTGCGTGAGAGACTACATCCACGTGAGCGACCTAGCAGACGCGCATCTAAGCGCTCTAGAGTATCTAAGCGAACACGAAAAAAGCGAGACCTTTAACGTCGGCTACGGCCGCGGCTTTAGCGTAAAAGAGGTTATAGAAACGGCTAAAAAAGTAAGCGGGGTTGATTTTAAAGTAATTAGCGCTCCTCGCAGGCATGGCGATCCAGCGTGCCTCATCGCAAAGCCGGGAAAGATAAGAAAATTAACTAACTGGCGGCCCAAGAGAGAGGATCTCGCGCTCATCATAAAAACCGCGCTTGAGTGGGAGAAACGGCTGTGAGGATCGCAGTCGTAGGCACGGGCTACGTGGGGCTAGTTAGCGGCGCGTGCCTAGCTAAAATGGGCAACGACGTCATATGCGTGGACGTGGACGAAGCAAAGATAAACGCCCTAAATAACGGCGTCATACCGATCTATGAGCCCGGACTTTCTGAAATCGTGGCCGAGTGCAGGGCAAACGGCGCGCTTAAATTTAGCGTCGATATAAAAGAAGCCTTGGCGCACGCCAGCGTGCTATTTATCGCGGTCGGAACGCCTATGGGCGCGGACGGACAGGCCGATCTGCGCTACGTGCTAGAGGTCGCAAAAAGCATCGGGCAAAATTTAACCTCGCCGCTAATCGTCGTGGATAAATCAACCGTCCCCGTCGGCACGGCGGAAAAGGTAACCGAAGTGATCGCAGGCGAGCTAAAAAAAAGAAACCTGGACGTCAAATTCGAAGTCGTCTCAAACCCCGAGTTTTTAAAGGAGGGCGCGGCGGTCGAGGACTTTTTAAAGCCCGATCGTGTCGTAGTAGGCGCTAGTAGCGAGTGGGGGCAAGGCGTCATGCGCGAGCTTTACGCGCCCTTTATGAAAAATCACGACCGCTTTATCGCTATGGACGTAAAATCTGCCGAGATGACAAAATACGCCGCAAACGCGATGCTAGCGACTAAAATCAGCTTTATAAACGAGATCGCGGGTATCTGCGAGCGCGTGGGAGCGGACGTAAATTTGGTGCGAAAAGGCATCGGCAGCGACTCTCGCATCGGCTATAGCTTCATCTATCCTGGCTGCGGATACGGCGGCAGTTGCTTTCCAAAGGACGTCGAGGCGCTCATCTATACCGCTAGGCAAAACGGCTTTGAGCCGCAGGTTTTAAGCGCGGTAGAGGCCAGAAACGCGGCGCAAAAAACGGTGCTTTTTGAAAAAATTTCAGCATTTTTCGGCGGAAATTTGAGCGGCAAAACGGTGGCGATTTGGGGGCTAGCGTTTAAACCAAACACCGACGATATGCGCGAAGCTAGCTCGCTCGTGCTCATAAAATCGCTAGAAAATGCGGGCGCAAACGTCGTCGCTTACGATCCAAAGGCCGCAAACGAAGCAAAAAAATATCTACCAAACTCAAATTTAAAATTTGCCCCAAATAAATACGACGCGCTAAACGGCGCTGACGCGCTCGCGCTGGTTACCGAGTGGAGCGAGTTTAGGTCGCCTGATTTTATGGAGATGAAGCAACGCCTAAAAAACGCCGTGATCTTTGACGGGCGCAATCAATACGACGCGAAAAATCTGGCAAATTTGGGCTTTAAGTATTTCCAAATAGGAGTGAAATCATGAGGAAAATTTTACTTTTTATCGCGGCTTGCGCGTTGCCGTTTGCGCTTTTGGCGGGCGAAAACGCAGCTAAAACCGAGGAAAATATTTTTGAGCTACCTATCTCAAAGATGCCGCCTGATTATTTTAAATACGAAGTCGCGTTTTTTAAAGATATGCAAATCGACTGCAACTTCGCCTTTTTACTCGGCGGAAAACTCGAGGAAAAAGAGGACGCGCGCGGGATTTATTACGAATTTAGCGGCGGTGACGAGCTGGCGCAAACGATGATGCTTTGCAAGGACGGAAAGAAAAAGAGGCGGGTTTATTATGAGCTCACTCAAATTTTACCAGGCGTTAGCCCCGTTAAAATCATAACTCCGCAAGGCGTAGGTGCGGAAATAAGAATGTATGAACGCGTAAAAACGATAGAATCAAAAAAATTAAAAAGGAAAAATAAATGAAAATAGCCGTTATCGGACTAGGATACGTCGGACTGCCTTTGGCGGCAGCGTTTAGCGAGAAATACGAAGTTACGGGCTTTGATGTAAACGCTGCCCGCATCGAGGAGCTTAAAAGCGGGTATGATCGCACGCTAGAGCTAAGCGCCGAGCAGATGAAAAAAGCGATAGAAAACGGTATGAAATTTAGCCTAAATTTAGACGATATAAAGGATTGTAATTTCTTTATCGTTACCGTTCCGACGCCGATAGACAAAAACAAGCGCCCTGATTTGACGCCAGTGGTAAAAGCCACGCAAAGCGTCGCAAAGGTGCTAAAAAAGGGCGATATCGTCGTGTATGAAAGCACGGTGTATCCGGGCGTTACGGAGGAAATCTGCGTGCCGCTGCTGGAGCAAAGCGGGCTTAAATTTAACGAGGACTTTTTCTGCGGATACTCGCCGGAGCGCATAAATCCGGGCGACAAAGAGCACACCGTAACTAAAATCAAAAAAATCACTAGCGGCTCGACGCCTGAAATCGCCGAAAAGGTCGACGAGGTCTACCGCTCGATCATAACGGCGGGCACGCATAAAGCGCCTACTATCAAGGTCGCCGAGGCTGCCAAGGTTATCGAAAATACTCAGCGCGACATAAATATCGCTTTTATGAACGAGCTTGCGATGATATTTAACAAAATGAACATCGACACGAACGCCGTTTTGCAGGCGGCGGGCACGAAGTGGAATTTCTTAAATTTCCGCCCAGGCCTAGTCGGCGGCCACTGCATCGGCGTGGATCCTTATTACCTCACGCACAAGGCGCAGGAGCTTGGCTTTCATCCGGAAATGATCCTAGCAGGTCGCCGTATCAACGACAATATGGGCAAATACGCTGCAGATCAGGTCGTAAAACTAATGATAAAAAGGGGTGTTTTGATAAATTCGGCTCGCGTTTTGGTGCTTGGTCTTACGTTTAAGGAAAACTGCCCCGACATCCGCAACTCGCGCGTGATAGACGTGATCGAGGAGCTTAGGGATTTTGGTTGCAGCGTGGACGTCTACGATCCGTGGGCGGACGAAGCCGAGGTGAAGCGCGAATACGGTATCACACCGCTAAAAAGCTTTGACGAGGCGGACTACGACTGCGTCGTGATCGCCGTCGCACACGATAAATTTAAAGGGTTAAAATTTAGCAAAGCGCTCGTTTACGATATCAAAAACGTTTACGAAAACGCCGACGCAAGGCTGTAATGCTCGTAAATTTGATCAGCTCCATCGTCGTTTTTATCGTCTCGATGGGGATAAATTTTTTCCTCACGCCCTACATTTTAAAGAGCCTAGGCAACGAAGCCTACGGCTTTGTCGGGCTGTCCAACGCTATCGTGGCCTACGCCCTAGTCGTAACCGCGGCGATAAACTCGGTTAGCGGCCGTTTCGTCGCGTACGAGTGGCACAGAGGGGGTACCCGCGCGGCTAACGCCTACTACTCGTCGGTTCTAGTCGTAAATATCTTTTTTTGCGTTCTTATTTTGTTTGGTGCGGGCATTTTTATCTTAAATTTACAAAGCGTACTAAACGTGAGCGACGCGCTACTAGGCGACGTGCGGCTTACTTTTGCGTTTTATTTTATAAATTTTTGCGTCGGGCTTTTTAACGGCGTCATCAGCGTATCTATGTTTATTAAAAACAAGCTCTACATCATCTCCGTTCGCAACGCCGCGTCTAGCGCTATTTTGGCTGCTCTCATCGTGGCGCTTTTTTATTTTTTTAGACCGATGATCGCCTATATCGCGATCTCTGCTCTAGTCGCGTCGCTCTTTGTTTTTTTTACGAGCGTTTGGGTTTCGCGCCGTATCACTCCGGAGCTTAAATTTAACCCGCGAGAATTTGACTTTGCTCGGATAAAAGAGCTACTAAAATCAGGCGTCTATAATAGCTTTAACGCCCTAAACCGCGTGCTTATGAGTGGTATGGATCTGTTTATCTGCAATATCTTTTTAAACGCGAACGCGACGGGAATTTTAGCCGTTTCAAAGGCGGCTCCGATCATTTTAGAGAGCTTCGTGGCGCAGCTTAGCGCGATATTTGCACCCAAATTCGTCGAGCACTATTCTAAATCAAATTTGACCGCGCTTGTTGCGGAGGCTAAATTTTCGATGCGAGTTACGGCATTTGTCATGAGCGTGCCGGCGGCTATTTTCGTGGCTTTCGGGCGCGAATTTTACACGCTTTGGTTGCCGTTTAAAAGCGCGGACGAGATAAGCCTAATCTATAATCTTTCGATGATAACTCTAGTGCCGATTATATTTATTAGCTATGTTTTTTCGCTTTTTAATCTCGACAGCGCGACAAATAAACTAAAACGCCCCGCGATAGCAAACACGATTTTGGGTGCCGGCACGATTTTGGCGCAGATTGCCGTGCTTAAATTTACGCCTTACGGCATTTACGGTATGGTGATCGTCGGCGCCGCGCTTTATTCGGTGCGCATTTTGGGGTTTGATCTCATAAATGCTGCCTTAAATTTGAGCCTGCCGCTTACTACTTTTTACGGCGTTTATTTTAAAAATTTAGCCGTTTTTGCGGCCGTTTGCGGGTTGTTTTTTTGGCTGCGAAATTTCGTGCAGATTTCAAACTGGGGCGAATTTGCCGCATATTCGGCGGTTTTACTTGCAGTGGGATACGCCGCGAGCTTGTTTTTGATATTTGACAAAAGAGAACAACTAATCGTGATAAATAAAATCAAATCGAAGTTTAAAAGATGAAAAATTTAGTATTCGTTATTTCGCTAAAAAGCGACGAGGCGCGCAGGCAAAAGCTAAAAGAGCGGTTTAAAAACTACGGCGAATTTAGGCTCGTCGATGCAATCGACGGTAGAACAATGAGTGCAAAGGAGTACTATGGCTATGCGCTAGCTAGCCTCGAGGCCTACGGCAGGCTGTTAAGCCCGTCCGAGGTCGGCTGCTCGCTCTCTCACGTGCGCGCTTACGAGGAGTTTTTAAAAAGCGACGCCAAATTTGCGCTCATCTTAGAAGACGACGTTATCGGAGACGAAAACGGCGTGAAAAAGGCGTTTGAAACGGCTGCTAAGATGAAGGCGGGCTCGGCGCTTATTTGCGGCGCGCAAGACGGGTTAGAGGGTCGGTTTAGCGCCTTTGGTAAAAAACTAGAAGATGATTTTTGGCTAGTCTCAAAGCGATCTTACGGAACGATTTACCGAGCGGCTGCCTACGTGCTTGATAGGCGCGTGGCAGAAAAGCTCCTGCAAACGCACAAAAAGGCGCTTTGCGTGGCTGATTTTTGGCGGATTTTGCTTTTACAAAACGGCTTAAAGATGTATTTTAGCGATATTTTCGCGCATCCGATCGATTTAGCGGACTCAAATATCCAAGCCGAGCGGGTGCAAAGAGCGCAGGCAAAAGTCTCGCCGCTAGCCCGTCTAAATAGCTTAAAATATGTCGTCGCAACGCGCTTTGAAGCGGCAATTTTAGGCTATGAGCGGATATTTAAAAGATAAGAAACTAAGCGATTATAAAGCTCAAAATTTATAAAATCAATAATTTTGAAGATTTATTAAATTTTCGCGCATCGATTAAAATTTGGAGAGAGAATGAAGGTTTTATTTATAATTTCGACCCTGCAAGCAGGCGGCGCCGAGCGCGTGATGAGCTTGCTGGCGAGCTATTTTGCGAAATTTCACGACGTGACACTTTTAAAATTTGACACCAAACCGCCGTTTTACGAGCTAGACGAGAGGATAAAGCTGATCGATCTGCCTTTTCCGATGGTGAAAAAGGGCTTTTTCGCAAATTTAATAAGGCGCGTGAAAAAGTTTTTTTATCAGCGAAATTTGATCAAAAACGGCGGGTTTGACGTCGTTATCTCCTCGATGGATAGTACCAATATCAACGTGATTTTGTCGAATTTATTTATCGGTAAGCCGCTTTTTATCAGCGAGCATTCAAGTGCCGATTTTTTCAAAGGGCGTGGCTGGTTGTTTTTGCGCCGTATGCTCTATCCGCTAGCTAGCGGACTCACGGTACTTACGAAAGAAGACTACGAGTACTATAGCTTCGTAAAAAATAAAACAGTTATGTATAATCCGATGTTTGAAGCCAAAAAACAGGGCTTGCCGAAGGAAAATATCATCCTTTTCGTCGGTCGCCTCATCTCGCTTAAAGGCTGCGACGTATTTTTAAAGGCAATGAGTTTGGTCGATAAAGAGCTTTTAAAAGACTGGAAAATCGTGATAGCTGGCGCTGGCGAAGAGAGGCAAAGACTAGAGCTCATCGCGCACGAGCAACTGCATCTAAATGCCGAATTTATCGGGCAAACGAGCGACGTCGCCTCACTTTACGAAAGGTCTAAAATTTTAGTCTCAAGCTCCAAAACCGAGGGCTTGCCAAACGTTTTAATCGAGAGCGTATTTTTTAACTGCGCCAGGGTGGCGACTGCTACAAGCGGCGCAAAAGAGCTTATCGAGGACGGCAAGGACGGGTTTTTAGTGCCGATAGACGACGTAAAAGCGCTCGGAAGTAAAATCGAACTTTTAATGCGCGACGAGGAGCTGAGGCAAGAGCTGGTAAAAAACGCCAACGAGCGCAAAAACGCCTTTAAAACCGATCAAATTTATCAAAAGTGGATGGATTTTATCACGCAAAATATAAAGAGCTAAAATGCTAAAAGTAAGCATAATAATCCCGACCTACAACCGCAAAGAGCTTTTTGAAGCCGCCCTAAAAAGCGCGCTGGCTCAAGACTATGAAAATAAAGAAATCATAATCAGCGACGATAACTCAAACGACGGCACGCGCGAGCTCGCGCAAAGTTACGTCGCTAAATTTGACAACGTAAAATACGTCTTAAATCAAACCTACGACCGCGGCCCAAACGGCAATAAAAACAACGGCTTTGATCATGCTAGCGGCGATGCTTTCGTGATACTAGACGACGATGACTTGCTGATAGAAGGCGCCATAAGCAAGATGGCGGCCGTGCTAGAGCAGGGGTATGCTAGCGTATGGGCGAACTGTTATTTTGAGATCGACGGTGAGCCGACGACGAAATTTTCGGGATTTGGACTGAGTAAAAGCGGGGAAATTTCGCCGCAGGACTACTATGACGGCAAGATAACGGGCGAGTTTTTGATAATGTTTCGCCGAGATGCGATCGGTCAGAGGCGCTTTGAAAAGGGGCTTTACGGTAGCGAAAATACGCTTTGGATCTATCTTTTTGACCTTCCTGCTTACTATCTGCACGATGCAGTGCGTATTTACCGCTTTCACCGCAGCGACAGCGTCACGATAAACTCGTTTAAACGCCCGCTTTGCATAATGAAAGGCTACGCGATGACTGCGGAGCTCATTTTGCAAAAGATCGCCGAGAAAAACGCTCAAGCTAGCGCAAATTCGGCCGAGCCGAAATTCCGCGTAAACGACGCTCATATCGCGATCCTATATAAAATGGCGGCGTACTATGCGAAATTTGGCGGCGAATACAAAAAAATGTACGAGTATCTTTTTAAAAGTCTCAAATTTAAATTTACAAAAGAAGCGCTTGCGATGCTGATTTTAAGCCCGTTTCCAAAGTCGATGATTTTGTTTTTAACTAAAATTCGCGTTTGGATATACAAAAAAACGCACGGCGAATGAAAAAATTAGCCGTTTTTCTCTACTCAATGGGGCCTGGCGGCGCGGAGCGCGTGGTTTCAAATTTGCTCCCGGCTCTTTGCGAAAAATACGAAGTTCATCTCGTTTTGATGAGCGAGGTCGTAGCCTACGAGATACCAAGCGCGGTAAAAATCCACTTCCTTGAGCGCTCAGACCCCTATGAGAGCGGCGTAAAAAAGCTTTTTCGTTTGGGGCTTTTGTTTCCGTTTCTAGCCTTAAATTATAAAAAACTTTGCGACGATTTGGCTATCGACCTGCATTTTGTCTTAATGAACCGGCCTTGTTATATCGCACTTTTAGCAAGGATCGCCGGAGTAAAAGGACGTATGGTAATAAGCGAGCGCAGCTGTCCGTCGGTCATCTATAAAAGCGGCATTAGCGGGCTTGCCAATAGAATTTTGGTTAAGGCGCTGTATCCTAGGGCCGATCTTATCCTTGCTAACGCGCAGGGAAACGCCGATGATCTCGTGCGAAATTTTGGCTGCGACGCCGCAAAAACTAAGGTGCTATATAACGCGGTCGATTTAGCGGCGATAAAAACTCTCGCAAACGAGCCGCTAGAGGATAAATTTAAGCCGTTTTTTCTAAATATCGGCCGGCTTGATAGCGGTAAAAATCAAGCGATGCTAATAAGAATAATCGCAAATTTAAACGACGAGCGCGCGACGCTTGGGATTCTCGGCAAAGGCCCTTTGCAAGGCGAGCTTCAAAATTTGATCGACGAGCTTGGCGTAAGCTCGCGCGTAAAACTGCTAGGCACGGATAAAAATCCGTTTAAATTTATCAAAAACGCGCAGTGTTTCGTCTGCGCTTCGCGGTTTGAGGGCTTTTCAAACGTACTTTTAGAGGCGCTTGCTTGCGAGAGATTTATCGTCTCCACCGATCATAAAAGCGGCGCTAGGGAGCTTCTTGGCGACGATGAATACGGCATTTTAACGCCAGTTGACGACGAAAAAGCTATGGAGGCGGCGATGAAGCGAGCGCTTGAGGATGAAAATTTAAGGCGAGATTATGAAAAAAAAGCTTACGGCCGCGTGGCAAAATTTGATAAAAACGCCGTCGCGGCGCAGCTCATAGGATATTTAGAGGGTGAAAATGGCGAGTAAAATTTTAGAATTCCCCGGCAAATTTAAATTTTCAAAGCAAACTTGCTTTTTGATGCTTGCGGCGTTTATTTTTAGCGTGGTTTGCAGGCTGTACTGGGTGTACTGGGCGGGCGAATACCAGCACTTTTTCTGGAACGATCAGCTCATGATCAGCACAAACGACGGCTACGCCTTCGCCGAGGGTGCGCGCGATATGATAGCGGGCTTTCATCAGCCAAACGACCTTAGCTACTACGGCCGTTCGATGCCGACGCTTACGTATTTTTTGTATCAAATTTTGCCTTTTAGCTTCGAGAGCATTTTGCTTTATATGAGCGTGTTTTTTAGCTCGCTTATCGTTATTCCCGTGATTTTGATAGCCAAAGAGTACGAGATGCCAGGCGCGGGCTTTGCGGCGGCGCTGCTAGCTAGCATCGCAAACAGCTACTACAACCGCACGATGGCGGGCTACTACGACACCGATATGCTCACGATCGTGCTGCCTGCGTTTAGCGTCTGGGCGATGATACGCCTCGCGCAGAAAAAAAACGCAAGCGACCTCATTTTTATCCCGATTTTTATCCTTATAAACGACTGGTGGTATCCCAGCTCGTATTCGCTAAATTTTGCGATGCTGGGCGCATTTTTGCTCTATACTTTGATTTTTGATAGGAAAAACGCGCTAAATTACGAGGCCGTTATTTTGATGATAGTGGCGCTTACGTATATTGATTTTTACGCTAAAAGCGCGCTTGCGGTCGCGCTTTATCTAGCGATGAGATTTCGTCCGCAGATCTGGGATAAGCGCTCTGTCGCGGCTTGTCTTGCTTTAGTCGTCGCGCTTCTAGGTTATAGCGGCGGGCTAAATCAAATTTTATTTCAGCTTAAATTTTACATATTTCGCGGGGGTTCCGAGAGTAGTGAGCCGGTTTTTCATTTTTACAACGTAAATAAAACGATAATGGAAATGAGCGATTATTCGTTTGAGTTTGAGTCGATAAACGCCTTTGCTAAGCGTATCAGCGGGCATATCGTTACTTTTGCTTTATCGCTCGTAGGAGTCGCGGCGCTTTGTCTTAAATTTCGCTCCTTTTTGCTCGCGCTTCCGATGCTGCTGCTTGGGTTTTTGGCGCTAAAAGGCGGGCTTAGGTTTACGATCTACTCCGTGCCCGTGATGGCGATAGGATTTGGATATTTTGCGGCGCTTTGCGTGAATTTTTTCAAAAAAGATAAAATTTTAGACAAATTTTGTACCGTTTGCCTAGCGGCGTTTTTTGCGTTTTTCTTTTTGTATTTTGATAAATATTACAGTCTTTTGCACGGCAAATCTCCCGTTTTTGCGCCAAATTTTGACGGCGAGGCGAGCTTTGGCGTATATCTAGCCACGTTTGCGGCGGCGGCGCTTGTTTGCGGGGCGGCTTATTTTATGGCCTCAGGCCTAAGCTCGCTCAAAAAGCACGCGCTTTTAGAAAAAATTTGCATCTTTTGTATCGCCGCGCTTTCTTTGATGCCGTGTCTTGAGCATATTTACGGCTACAAAGTCGGCACGGTCTTTGCCAAAAGCGAGGTTGAGAGTCTAGATAAACTACGCAAGACAGCAGGGCGCGAGGACTACGTGCTGGCCTGGTGGGACTACGGCTATCCGATCCGCTACTACGCGGACGTCAAGACTCTCATCGACGGCGGCAAGCACCTGGGCAGAGATAACTTCGCCGTGAGCTTCGCGCTAGCGGCTAATCAACGCATGTCGGCAAATATGGCGCGTCTAGAGGTCGAGTACACAGAGCGAAATTTTAGCGAGAGATTCGGGCTAAATTTGGCGCAGATGATGAAGGACTATAACGCGACTAACGTAAATTCGTTTTTATATTCGCTAAACGACAAGGATTTTCGCCCGCCGCAAAAAACGCGCGAGATTTACTATTATTTACCGGACTCCATGCTTGATATTTTTAGCACCGTTTTGCGCTTTTCAAACCTTGATCTAAACAGCGGCGAGGAGTACGGGGCGATATTTTATCCGGGCAAACCTTACTCCATAGACGAGGATACGATAAATATCGGTGGAGGTTTTAGCGTATCTGGCGACGCATCTAAAGTCTATATCGGCGAGCGCGAAATACCCGTAAATACGTACTTTGAAACAAGCTACGACGAGAAAGACAAGCTAGTCGTTAAAAAGCACGAGATGGACGCGGACAGTAAAATTTACCTCATTTTTATGAAGGATTACAGGCGGTTTTTGGTGCTTGACGAAGCGGTGCTAAACTCGGCGTATATACAGCTTTTCGTGCTCGAAAACTACGACAAAGAGCTGTTTGAGCCGGTCGTTTTAAACGGCGCGGTTAAAATTTATAGGTTGCTAAGATGAGGGCGGTAAATTTGATCAAGGCACAGGTGTCCGCTAAATTTGCGATAGAGGTTTTTTAAATGGCTAAATTTGGATTTTTGAGTCACGCCGATATGAGCATTTACTTTTTCCGCGCGCCGATCATGCGCGAGCTAAAGCGGCTCGGGCATGAGGTGTTTGCTATCGCGCCAAAGGGCGACTACACGGATAGGCTAAAAAGCGAGTTTAACTGCGTGACGTACGAGCTTGACCGCGCGAGCTTAAATCCTCTAACCGTGCTTGAAAACTCAAAAAAGCTCGCCGAGATTTTACGCGGGTTAAATTTGGATCTGCTGCAAACCTCGGCGCACAAGTCAAACGTATTTGGCACCTTTGCGGCTAAAAAAGCGGGCATAAAGCGCGTGATAAATTTGGTCGAGGGGCTTGGCAGCTTTTATATCGATAACGACTTAAAAACCCGTCTAGTACGTGCTGCGATCGAGACGCTTTATAAAAAAGCGCTAAATATGAGCGACGGCTGCGTGTTCGTAAACGAGGCCGATCCGGCGTATTTTTTGAGCCGCGGTTTGATAGCCGAGGAGAAAATTTTTAAGATAAAAAGTGTGGGCGTGGATACACTCAAATTTGACGAAAACAGCGTGTCGGCCGCAAATTTGGGCGAGGATCTGCGCGGCAAAAAGATAGTGCTGATGATAGCGCGCGCGATGTGGCACAAGGGCGTGCGAGAGTTTTACGAGGCGGCAGAGCTTTTGCGCGGGCGCGAGGACTGCGCGTTTGTATTTGCGGGCGAAGGATTTGAAGGGAACAAAAGCACGGCAGACGTGAAGTTTTTAAAGGGCGGCGCCGTGCGGTATCTGGGCGCTAGAGACGACGTGCCAGAGCTTTTAAAGACTAGCTATCTGCTTGCGCTTCCAAGCTACAAAGAGGGCTTTCCGCGCACGGTTTTAGAGGCGATGAGTATGGGTAGGCCAGTCGTAGCTAGCGATGTGGCAGGATGTAACGAGGCCGTGACGAATGGCTTTAACGGCCTGCTTTGCGAGGTAAAAAGCTCCGCCGACCTAGCCGCAAAGATAGAAATTTTACTAAACGACGAAAATTTGGCCTCGCAAATGGGCCGAAACGGACGGGAGCTCGCCCTGCGCGAGTTTGACGAGCGAGCGGTCGCGCGAAAATATATAGAAATTTATAGGAAATTTATCGATGTATAGAGCGTTTTTTAAGAGATTACTGGATATTTGCGGTGCGATTTTTTTAATCGTACTGACGCTGCCGATTATGGCGGTTGTTGCAGTTTTGATATATTTTAAGGTTAGCAAGGACGTCATTTTTACGCAGGCGCGCCCGGGTTTGCACGCTAAAATTTTTAAAATTTACAAATTTAAAACGATGAGCGACGAGCGCGGTGCGGACGGCGAACTGCTGCCCGACGAGCTGCGCCTAAGCGGCGTCGGCAAGACCATCCGAAGCCTGAGCCTTGATGAGTTGCCGCAGCTTTTTAACGTGCTAAAAGGCGATATGAGCTTCATCGGGCCGCGTCCGCTTTTGGTTGAGTACCTGCCTCTTTACGACGCCGAGCAGGCAACCCGCCATGACGTGAGACCGGGTATCACGGGACTAGCGCAGGTAAACGGCCGCAACGCGATCAGCTGGGCGGAGAAGTTTAAATTTGACGCGAGATACGTCCGCGAGCTTAGCTTTACGCTGGACGTGAAAATCGCGATTTTAACGGTGCAAAAGGTGTTAAAACGAAGCGGTGTAAGTAAAGAAGGCATGGCCACGACGGAGAAATTTAATGGCCGCAACTAAAATTTACGTTTACGGCTTTAGCGGGCATGGGGCGGTAGTAGCGGACGTGGCAAGAGCCTGCGGATACCGCGAGGTCGTGTTTTTGGACGACGCTAAATTTGACGGCAAAAACGTGCTCAAATTTGACCCGAGCCTGGAAAAAGCGGACGTGATCGTAGCTATCGGAGATAATAAAATCAGACGCATCCTGCAAGAAAGAGTAAAAAACGCGGGCTTTGGCGTTGCACACTTGATCCATCCAAGTGCGGTGGTAAGCAAGAGCGCGCAAATAGGCGAGGGCGCGGTCGTAATGCCGCACGCCGTCATAAACGCGCACGCGGTGGTGGGCGAGGGCGCCATAATAAACACGGGCGCGATCATAGAGCATGACTGCGAGATCGGCGATTTTGCCCACGTTAGCCCAAACGCTGCGCTAGCAGGCGGCGTGATAGTTGGGCAAAATACCCACGTAGGCATAGGTTCATGCGTAGTGCAGTGCGTAAAAATCGGCGCAAACTGCGTCATAGGAGCGGGTAGCGCCGTAGTAAGAGATATCGCAGACTGTAGCGTCGCCTACGGTAATCCCGCTAAAGTTAGGCGAAATTTGAGCGAAATTTGAGAGCCAAAATATCGTTTGTCAAATTTGCGCTCGTAGCTACAAAGGACGGCGCAGGCAAAATAGATAAAGTATCCCGCGAAGCGTCAAATTTACCGTTTTAAAATATATTTTGACGCAAAACTTAACAAAATCCCCATTTTCTACACTCTAAAAGCGACTTTAAACGAGTTTTTATAAAAATATTTAGATTTTAAGTGCTACAATGCGTAAATTTCTTTAAGGAATAATAATGCAAAGAATTTTCCTAAGCCCGCCACACATGAGCGGCAAAGAGCAAGAGTACATAAACGAGGTTTTTAAGAGCAACTATATCGCGCCGCTTGGCGAATACGTGAATAAATTTGAAGCGAGCGTCTCAAGCTACGCGGGAGCGCCAGATGCGCTAGCGCTAAATTCCGGCACGTCGGCGATCCACTTGGCGCTAAGGGTGCTAGGTATCGGTGCGGGGGACGTGGTATTAGCCTCTACGTTTACCTTTATGGCGTCCGTTAGCCCGGTACTTTATCAAGGCGCTACGCCTGTTTTTGTCGATAGCGACGAAAGCTGGAATCTAAGCCCCGAGCTGCTAAAAAAGGCGATCGCAAACTCGCCTAAAAAGCCAAAAGCGCTCGTCGTCACGCATCTCTACGGTCAGGCGGCCAAGATGAAAGAGATCTGCGAGATCTGCGAACAAGAAAACATCGCCGTCGTCGAGGACGCGGCCGAGGCGCTGGGCGGCTTTTTGAACGGCAAAGCGCTGGGTACATTTGGACGACTGGGCGCATATAGCTTTAACGGTAACAAAATCATCACTACAAGCGGCGGCGGCATGCTAGTGGGCGAAAGAGATCTCGTCGAGAAGGCGAGATTTTATAGCACCCAAGCTAGAGAGCCGTTTTTGCACTACGAGCACAAAGACTACGGCTACAACTACCGCCTGAGCAACGTCCTAGGCGCGATCGGAACGGCGCAGATGGAGGTGCTTGAGCAGCGCGTGATAAAAAAACGAGAAGTTTTTGAAAAATATCAAAAAGAGCTTCCTGAGCTTGAGTTTATGCCAGAGATTGCAAATTCTCGCGGCAACCGCTGGCTAACGACCGCGCTTTTTAAAGAAAAAGGCGCGCATCTACGCGTGATAGACGCACTCGCTAAAGAAAACATAGAAAGCCGTCCGCTTTGGAAGCCGATGCATATGCAGCCTGTGTTTGAGAGGGCGCTAGCGTTCACGGACGGCACTAGCGAAGATATGTTTGCACGCGGTATCTGCCTGCCTAGCGGCACGGCGATGGGGGACGAGGAGTTTGCGCGAGTAGTAAAAATCGTAAAGGAAAATTTATAAATGTTTAAGGCGACGAAGCTAAAGCGGCTTGCGTTTTTCCTGGGTTTTGACGTCGCGATATTCGTCGCGTCGTTTTATCTGGCGTATCTGCTTAGATTTAGCGGCGTGCTGCCTGATTATTTTAGAGGCGGACTGGTCGCTGGCTGCGCTACGATGGTGGTTTTAAAGCTATTTTTCATGTGGCTTTTTAAAATTTACAAGGTGCCGTGGAGATTTTTTGGACTAAATGAGGCGAGGAAAATTTTCCTCGTTCATCTTTGCGCGATCGTTTGCTTTTGGATCGTTTATTTTGCGGCGCCTAGTCTTTTTAACCCGTTTCCGCGAAGCGTGATTTTTATCGACGCCGTTATCTCGTGCCTGCTAATCGGAAATTTAAGGATCGCCAAGCGCATGTTTTTAGACTTTTCTAAAAAGCCGCACACGGGCGAGCCTTGCGTCGTTATCGGCGCCACGTCAAAGGCGCTTCACGTTTTAAAGGGGCTTAGGCAGGGCTATATCGATCTATATGCCGTGGGCGTGGTAGACGGCAGGAGCGATCTAGTCGGCACTTACTGCGACGGATTTTTAGTGCAGCCAAAGAGCGAAATCGCAAATTTGATCAAAGAGTACAACGTAAAAACCGCTATCATCGCGCTAGCGCTGGGTCAAGACGAGCTAGCGGAGCTTTTTGACGAGCTTACGGCTTACGGTATCCGCGATATCAAGATTTTTTCTATGTTTGGCACCGGCAAGGACGCTATCAAAGATATCTCGATCGAGGATCTGCTAGCTAGAAAGCCAAAAGACCTAGATAGTAGCGCGGTGGAGAAATTTTTAGGCGGTAAGGTCGTTTTGGTCACGGGAGCCGGCGGCAGTATCGGTAGCGAAATTTGCAAGCAGTGCCTAAAATTTGGCGTTAGCAAGCTAATCATGATCGATCACAGCGAGTTTAATCTCTATAAAATCGGCGAGATAACTCACAGCGACAAAACCGTGAGCAAGATGATAAATATCGTAAACGAAGCGGACTTGCGCGCGGTGTTTGAGGAGTTTAAACCGCAGATCGCGATCCACGCCGCAGCCTATAAGCACGTGCCGCTTTGCGAAGCAAACCCTAAAGCCGCGGTCGTAAATAACATAATCGGCACTAAAATTTTGATTGATTTGTCCATAGAATACGGCGTTAGCAAGGTCGTGATGATCTCGTCCGATAAGGCCGTGCGCCCGACAAATATCATGGGTGCGACTAAACGCGTGTGCGAGCTTTACGCGCTAAACTCGAATTTGCCTGCCAAAACCGAGATCGTCGCGGTACGCTTCGGTAACGTTCTAGGATCAAGCGGCAGCGTAATACCGAAATTTAAAGAACAAATCGAAAATAATAAACCGCTAACCGTCACGCATCCGGATATCACGAGGTATTTTATGCTGGTCTCCGAGGCCTGTCAGCTCGTGCTTCAGGCCGCCTCGATCGCAAAGGGCGGCGAGCTCTTCGTGCTTGATATGGGCGAGCCGATAAAGATCGCAGATCTAGCTAAAAAGATGCTGATTTTATCAAACAAGGAGCACCTAGGCGTCGAATTCGTCGGCCTTCGCCCTGGAGAGAAGCTTTACGAGGAGCTTTTAATAAACAAAGACGACGTAAAAACCGAGTTTCAGTCTATTTTCGTGACGCACTCGGGCGAATACGACGTGGCTAAACTAAACGAGCAAATCGAAAATTTAACGCACGCGGACGATGTCGCGGCGGCGCTCAAAGAGATCGTGCCGGAGTTTAATCACGCGCTAAATAAGGAATAAATTTGACGTTACAAGATATACAGAGGTTTTCAGAGTTAAGATACAAGGCTAGAGCCTATATATGCTATCTTTTTAGTAAAAATTTGCCAAACAGGCTACCGGGGGTAAACGCCGAGTCGATAAAAAGCGGCTTTGATAAAATGGCGCACGAGATAGAGGGCTTTGACGCGTTTTACGTACTTGACGCAAACGGCGTGCAGATAGGCGACGCAGTGAGCCTAAACGAAAAATATAAAGCCGGCGGCGGCGAAAACTGCAGCAATAAGTCTTATTATTACACCGCGGTGCGCGAGAAGCGCTGCGTGCTAAGCGACCCGTATCCGTCCTCGCTAACGGGCGAGCTGTGCGTGACGGCGTCCACACCGATATATGACGACAAAGGGGAGTTAAAATTCGTCGCTTGTATCGACGTTTCGCTAGAAAATATCCTAGCCATCATCTCCCACGGCAGATTAGAGAGCTACTTCGGCAAATTTTTAAAAACTGTTTACGCCGCGTTTTCGGTCGCGCTTTTTATTATAGCCTTGTTTTTGTTCGCCGACGCGCTCAAGGGGCTTTTGGCTAACGATCTTTTAAATATCGAAGTAGAAAAGATGTTTGAGCATACGATCGTGCTGACGCTGGCGCTTGCGATCTTTGATCTGGTTAAAGCGATATTTGAAGAAGAGGTGCTGGGTAAAAGTAAACGCGGCGAAGATATGGAAAACAAGACGATGATTAGATTTATCGGATCGATCATCATCGCGCTTGCGATCGAGGCGCTGATGCTCGTGTTTAAATTTGCCATCACGGCGCCCGATCACATCATAAACGCGATTTATCTCATCGGCGGCGTTGCGATGCTGATGGTCGCGCTTAGCGTTTATCTTTTTGCTACAAAGCAAAGGAGCTCGCATTGATCGGTATCATCGACTACGGCGCGGGAAATTTAAGGAGCGTTTTAAACGCGTTTGAGAGTTTAAATTTAAAGGCGAAACTCGTCGGTCGCGGCGAGGAGCTAGGTAAATTTGATAAGATTATTTTGCCAGGTGTCGGAGCTTTTGGCGAAGCGATGGATAAGCTAAAAGATAGAGATTTTATCCCAGCGATAAAAGAGGCCGTAGCCGGCGGAAAGCCGTTTTTGGGCATTTGTCTTGGTATGCAGTTGCTTTTTGAGCAAAGCGAGGAGTTTGGTGTAAACGATGGTCTTGGGCTCGTAAAAGGACGAGTGGTTAAATTTGACCCGTCCAAATTTGACGCGCCGCTAAAGGTGCCTCACACGGGGTGGAATACGATAAATTTTACCAAACAAATGCCGATAAATAAGGGCTTGGCTGTTAGCGAGTATTTGTATTTCGTGCACTCTTATCACGTAGTTTGCGAGGAAGATGCGGCGCTTGGCTTTACAGAGTACGGCTATAAATTCGTGAGCGCGGTGCATAAAGATAATATTTTCGGTTTTCAGCCGCACCCCGAAAAGAGCCATGAGACGGGACTTAAAATTTTACGAAATTTCGGAGAGATGTGATGGAAATTTTCCCTGCGATAGATTTAAAAGAGGGCAAGGCGGTTCGGCTTTTTAAAGGCGAAATGAGTAGCGCCAAAATCTACTCGGATGCGCCTTGGGAGCTAGCCAAAAGATTTGAAGATATGGGCGCAAAGTGGCTTCACGTCGTCGATCTTGACGGGGCGTTTGCGGGCGAAGCGGTAAATCTAAAAACCGTAGAAAAGATCGCAAAAGCCGTAAATTTACAAATCCAAATCGGCGGCGGGATACGCGACGAAGCGCGAATAAAAAGCTATCTTGATAGCGGCATAACGCGCGTTATCTTGGGCTCGGTAGCGCTAAAAGATCCGAATTTTACTAAAGAAATGGCGCAAAAATACCGCGTCGCCGTCGGCATAGACGCAAAAGACGGTTTCGTTGCCGTGCAGGGCTGGGCGGAGGTATCGCAGATGAGGGCGACCGAGCTGGCGACTAAATTTGCCGGAGCCGGAGTCGAAGCGATAATCTGCACCGACATCTCAAAAGACGGCACCCTTAGCGGCGTGAATGTGGAGTTTACATCGCAAATCGCAAAGGCAAGCGGTATAAATACGATCGCAAGCGGCGGCGTAAAAGATATCTCCGATATCGAGGCGTTAATGCGCGCGGGAGACGTTTACGGAGCGATCGTGGGTAAGGCGTACTACGAAGGGACGCTCGATCTAAAAGGGGCCTTTAAACTGGGCCGATAAATTTTTAAAGTAAATTTAAATATAAAATTTGCTAGAATTGGACATTTTTTAAAAAAGGATGCGATTGTGAAAATACTAGTAGTCGACGACAGCTCTACTATGAGAAGAATTATAAAAAACACCCTACAAAGGCTCGGACATCAAGAAATTTTGGAGGCCGAGCACGGAGTCGAAGCATGGCAAATTTTGGGTCAGCACAGCGATATAAACGTGCTTATCACCGACTGGAATATGCCTGAGATGAACGGCCTTGAGCTCGTAAAAAAGGTCCGCGCCGAGGCAAAATACGTCGATATGCCTATCATCATGGTAACGACCGAGGGCGGTAAAGCCGAGGTCATCACCGCGCTAAAAGCAGGCGTCAATAACTACATCGTAAAGCCGTTTACGCCGCAAGTTTTAAAAGAAAAACTTGAAGACGTCTTAGGCTAAAAGAGCGTAAATTTGAAAGATAAATTTTACGAGCTTGAAGTTCTTTGTTCGCAGGAGCTTCGCGAACTTTTTGAAGATCTTGTTTTTTCTTTGGGCGTTACTTGTACGCAGGAGACTGCCGGCGGGTTTATCATCCGAGACGAAGACGAGCTAGACGAAGTGGAATTTGGCCTACGAGAATACGCAAAATCTCTACAAGATGTGCTCGGCCGCGAGATCGAATTTAAGATAACAAAAAGCCAAAAAGAAAATAAAGACTGGCTAAACGAATACAAAAAAAACGTTAGACCGATAGAGATCGGTAAATTTTACATCCACCCAAGCTGGGAAGAGTCTAAAGACGGGTTTGAAAACATCATCATCGATCCCGCGCTTGCCTTTGGCTCGGGTCACCACGAGAGTACGAGCGCTTGCATAGAGTATCTGCAAAAATATGCCGCAAACGGCATTAGCGCGCTTGACGTAGGCTGCGGAAGCGGGATACTAAGCATCGCTCTAGCAAGGCTAGGCTGCGTCACGGATGCTTGCGATACCGACGAGCAGGCCGTGCAAAGCTCGCAGAAAAACGCCGAGCTAAACGGGGTTAAATTTAACCAAATTTGGATCGGTTCTGTAGCGAATTTAGATAAAAAATACGATGTCGTCGTCGCAAACATCATCGCCGACGTGATACTAATGCTAAAAAATGATTTAACAAATTTGCTAAAAGAGGGCTCATATCTCGTTTTAGCAGGCGTTTTGGATAAATACGAAACGCGAATTTTAGAGGCTTTTTCGTCGCTTAAGCTGGTAGAGAGCCAAACCAAAAACGAGTGGAAAAGCTTTGTATTTCAAAAAGCGTAAAATAATTTAAGGAACATAATGGATAACAGAAAAAACGATGATAAAAATTTAAATAGCGGCGGAAACGGCTTTTTTAATAAAAATCCGATTATGATTTTCGCGATTTTCGCAGTAGTCGTCGTGCTAGTGTTTAAGGGGCTAAACGGCGACGTAGACGGTATGCCGATAACCGGACAAAGCGCGGTAACTGCTAAAAATTTATCGTATTCTGATATAAAGGAGATGATAAAAAATAAACAAGTCGCAAAGGTCGGCATCTCTGAAACCTCGATAAAAGCCGTGGATAACGGCGGTGCGGTCTATACGGCAAAGAGGGTGGGCGACCCTACTTTGGTTCCTCTTTTAGAGGAGCAAAAGATTCCTTACGGAGCCTATAGCGAGACGAATTGGTTTACCGAGATGATTTTCTCGTGGGTGCTTCCTATTTTTATTTTCTTTGGAATTTGGATGTTTTTGGCTAGCCGTATGCAGCGAAATATGGGCGGCGGTATCCTTGGAATGGGAAGCTCTAAAAAGCTCGTAAACTCGGAAAAACCGAAGGTTAAATTTGCCGACGTGGCTGGCGTGCAGGAAGCAAAAGAAGAAGTTAAAGAGATTGTGGATTTTCTAAAGCATCCGGATAGGTATATAAATTTGGGCGCTAAAATCCCAAAAGGCGTGCTTTTGGTGGGGCCTCCTGGTACCGGTAAGACCTTGCTGGCAAAAGCCGTCGCGGGCGAAGCGGACGTTCCGTTTTTCTCGGTTTCGGGATCGAGCTTTATAGAGATGTTCGTCGGCGTGGGCGCTAGCCGCGTGAGGGATCTTTTTGAAAATGCAAAAAAAGAAGCTCCGGCGATCGTCTTTATAGACGAGATCGACGCCATCGGCAAGAGCCGCGCAGCTAGCGGCATGATCGGCGGAAACGACGAGCGCGAGCAGACGCTAAACCAGCTTTTGGCCGAAATGGACGGCTTTAGCTCGGATGCATCGCCCGTTATCGTGCTTGCCGCAACGAACCGTCCCGAGGTGCTTGACGCCGCGCTTTTAAGGCCGGGTAGATTTGACAGGCAGGTGCTCGTCGATAAGCCTGATTTTAAAGGCAGGATCGAAATTTTACGCGTACATATGAAAGACATCAAGCTTGACCATAGCGTCAGTATCGAGGATATCGCGCGCATGACGGCGGGCCTTGCGGGTGCGGATCTGGCAAACATCATAAACGAGGCCGCGCTACTAGCGGGCAGAAAAGAAAAAGGCAAAGTCGAGCAGGCTGATTTACTCGAGGCCGTCGAGCGAGCGATCGCGGGTCTTGAGAAAAAATCTCGCCGCATAAATCCTAAAGAAAAGCGCATCGTGGCCTATCACGAGAGCGGACACGCGCTCATAGCAGAGACTACCAAGGGCGCAAACAGAGTCACCAAGGTATCAATCATACCGCGCGGACTTGCGGCACTTGGCTACACGCTTCACACGCCTGAAGAGAATAAATTTATGATGCAGCGTCACGAGCTGATGGCCGAAGTGGACGTGCTTCTGGCTGGACGCGCGGCGGAAGAGGTCTTTATAAAAGAGATTTCAACCGGTGCGGGCAACGACCTAGAGCGTGCTACCGATATACTTCGCTCGATGATCTCGATATACGGCATGAGCGATATCGCTGGGCTTATGGTGCTTGAAAAACGCCGCAGTACCTTCCTCTCGGGCGGTCAGGCCGATAGGGACTATAGCGACAAGACGGCGGAAAAAGTGGATGAATTTATCAAAACAACGCTTGATGAGCGCTATAAACACGTGCTTGAGACGCTAAGAACTTACGGCGATGCGATAGAAAAGATGGTTGAGGCGCTTTACGAAGAGGAAACTATCGAGGGCGCGAAAGTTAGAGATATCATCGCAAACTACGAAAAAGAGCGCGGTCTGCCTAGTAGGCTCGTAAATTTAGAAGACAAAGAGGAACAAGCGTAAAGATATGCAGAACGTCGGGCTAATCGCAAAACAGGGCTACAAATACGTTTTCGTTTTAGGGCTTTTGCTTTTACTTGCGCTGGTTTTGGGTGTATGTCAAATTTTATTTTTCGCGCTTTTTGCGCTTTGCGTATTTTGGTTCAGAAATCCCGAGAGAGCGCTAGGCAGCGACGATGCATACGCCGTACTTAGTCCGATCGACGGTAAGATAAAAAGTATAGATAAAATTTACTATTTTGACACGCAGTGCGTAGCCATAACTATCCGTAAGGGCGTGTTTGACCCGGGTGCACTCAGAGCTCCTTGCGATATGGAGCTTTTAGAGGCCAAACAAAGGCATGGTCTGTTTTTGTGTAATGCTGTGGAAGCTTCTAAAAATTTAAACGAGCGAGCCTTGTTTGTCTGTAAAAACTCAAATAATAAATTTGCGATCCGCGTCATCGCAGGGCCTCTTAGCAAAGGCATTTCTTTTGAAAATTTTAGCCGACTAAAAGCGGGCAGGAGATTTGGCTTTTTAAGTAGCGGCGAGGTGATTTTGATACTACCCGCAAATACTCGAATAAGCGTCAGCGTAGGCGAAAATGTCGCGAGTGCGGGCATTTTAGGGTTTTTTAGCTATGAGGAAAAAGATGCAAGACAATCAGCATAAACTTCAGTTAATGTACATTTTGCCAAATTTATTCACGGCTGCTTCGGCTTTTTTGGGTATTATCAGCATTATCGCTTCCGTGCGCGGCTATATCGCGGCTAGCGCAGGGCTAGACGATGAAGCTAACGGCTATTTTTTTAAGGCTATTATTTACATAGTTTTATCGCTATTTTTGGACGGACTTGACGGACGCGTAGCGAGACTAACTAAAACTACGTCAAAATTTGGCGTAGAATTCGACAGTCTTGCAGACGTCATAGCCTTTGGCGTTGCGCCGGCGATGCTTTTTTATTTTACGGTCGGACATAGTTTTGGGCGTTTGGGTTCGCTAGTAGCCGCGCTGTTCGTGGTTTTTGGCGCTATTAGACTTGCACGGTTTAACGTAATGACGGGCACTTACGAGCCGTCCGTTTTTATCGGCCTTCCGATACCTACGGCTGCGATCGTTTCGGCATTTTGGGTCGGGCTAAGCTTAGAATACGACTTTACAAGAAGCGCCGAGTGGTTTTTGATGTTTTTGCAAATTTTGCTTTCGGTCTTGATGGTGAGCAATATCCGCTACCCGAGCTTTAAAAAAGTAGATCTTAAAAGGGCCGATTTTTTGCGCATCTTGGTCGGACTTACGGTTGCGTTTTCGGCTATTTACGTTTGCCCTATAGAAGCTGTTACGACTTTAATGAGCGTTTATGTTTCTTACGGTATAATCAGATACGTTTTTATGAGATTTAAAAACAAAAAAATTCAAAAGGAGAGCGAATGAACGGCAACGTCAAATTTAACGCATTTTTCTCCCTACTTCTGCTGCTGCGTTAGGCAGCGACTCTTTCACACCCTAATAATCAAATTTAACCGCACAAACTAAAACTATAAAAAAGGATAAGAAATGAACGAAAATAAAATTATAATATTTGACACTACGCTTCGCGACGGCGAGCAAAGCCCCGGCGCATCAATGAATACCGAGGAGAAAATCCGTATCGCGCGCCAGCTAGAGCGCCTAAACGTAGACGTCATGGAGGTCGGTTTTGCCGCGGCTAGCAGGGGCGATTTCGACGCGATACATCAGATCGCTAAGCAAGCCTCAAACGCCTCTATCTGTTCGCTCGCCCGCGCCGTAGACGGCGATATAAAGGCTGCGGGAGAGGCTATCGCTCCGGCAAAAAATAGGCGCATCCACACCTTTATCGCCACAAGCCCGATCCATATGGAGTTTAAGCTAAAAATGTCTCCAGATGAAGTGATTAGGCGTGCCGTGCGAGCCGTGGAATACGCTAAGACATTCTGCGAGGACGTCGAGTTTAGCTGCGAGGACGCATGCAGGAGCGAGATGAGCTTTTTAAAAGAAATTTGCGACGCCGCTATAAACGCCGGAGCAAAAACGATCAACATCCCAGACACCGTGGGGTATCTATATCCCGAGGAGATTACCGCTCGCATAGGAGAAATGGTTAAATTTATAAATGGTCGCGCAGTCGTCTCCGTGCATAATCACAACGACTTAGGCCTAGCTACGGCAAACTCGCTAGCCGCGATAAAAGCGGGCGCCAGGCAGGTCGAGTGTACGCTAAACGGTATCGGCGAGCGTGCCGGAAATGCCGCGCTTGAAGAGATCGTGATGGCGATAAAGACGCGTAGCGACGTATTTGCGCCGCTTTACACGGACATAGTTTATAAAGAAATTTATCCTAGTTCGCGCCTGCTAGCTGGTATCATCGGCATCGAGCCGCAGCCAAACAAAGCCATCGTCGGTAAAAACGCCTTCGCTCATGAAAGCGGCATCCACCAAGACGGCGTGCTAAAACACAAAGAAACCTACGAAATCATCAGCGCCGAGAGCATCGGGCTGGATAAAAACTCGCTGATACTAGGCAAGCACTCGGGTCGCCACGCCTTTAAAGATAAATTAATCAGCCTTGGCTTTGAGCTAGAAGATAGCGCGCTAAACGAGGCGTTTGAGAAATTTAAGGCGCTAGCGGATAAGAAAAAAGAGATCTTTGACGACGATTTGCGCGCGCTGGTAACTAGCGAGATCATCAAGATCCCCGAAGTTTTCGAGTTTTTGACGTTAACGCAAAGCAGCTGCAACAAAGGCCTAAGCAGCGCTGCTATCACGCTTCGTCACGCAGACGAGATCAAGAGCGATGCGGCGCTTGGCAACGGTACGGCGGATGCCATATTTAAAGTCATCGACCGTCTAAGCGGCATAAACGGCGTACTAAAAGACTATAAGGTAAACGCCGTTTCGCAAGGCAAGGACGCGCTGGCAAACGTAGTAGTGAAGGTCGAATTTGACGGCAAAACCGTCATCGGACACGGCCTTGATATCGATACGATGACGGCGAGCGCCAAAGCGTACGTAGGCGCGCTAAACAGCTACGTAAAAATCACCGCTACAAAGTAAAATTTGAGCGGTTTGACCGCGCCGCTTGGCAAATTTAAGGCTCGGATTCGGGCCTTAAATTTCTAAATTTAGCCTTTAAATTCGGCCGTAAATTTTGAAGTAAATTTGACCGGGTTTTGGGTAAACAAAAATACAAAACTCAAATTTAAGCTCCCTCGCATTTACCGTCACGCCTTTAAAATTTGCTATAATCAAGCCAAATTTTTCAAAGGAGAAAATATGAAAAAAATCGCGTTTTTGTTGATGATTATCGGGGCGTTTGCGTTTGCTAAAAGCGAGGAAGCGCCGCAAAAATCAGAACCAAAACAGCTTGAGATGGTGCTTATCTTAGATAAATCAGGCTCTATGAGCGGGCTTGAGAGTGATACGATCGGCGGCTTTAACTCCATGATCGACAAACAAAAAGAAGCCGGCGTGGACGCAAAGGTAACTACGGTGCTTTTTGATACGCATTTTAAGACCCTGCACGATAGAGCCGATATCAAAAAGGTCGAGAAGCTAACGAGCAAGGACTATGTCGCTAGCGGCAATACCGCGCTGCTAGACGCAGTCGGCGAAACGATAAATAAAATCTCAAAAGTCGAGGATATCTACGCTAAAAACAGGGCCGTGCTTTTCGTCATCATCACCGACGGTCAAGAAAACTCGAGCAAGGAGTACTCAAAGGCGCAGATCAAAAAAATGATAAGCGATAAGCAGGAAAAATACGACTGGGAGTTTATATTTTTGGGAGCGAATATCGATGCGGCTAGCGAGGCCGAGAGCATCGGCATACAGCGTTCAAATGCCGTTAAATATCAAAATAATAGCGAAGGCGTGCAGAAAAACTTTGAGGCTGCGGCCGAGATGTCTAAAGATATGGCGATGGATAAAAAATCAAACTCGAAGTGGCGCGAAAAGGTGCTTGAGGATAAGTAAAATTTGACCTGGGCGCGGCTTAGTGCTGTGCTTTTGTAAATTTGCGGCGGTTTAAAGCGGAGCAGGTCGAGCAAATTTGACGAGGCGAGTTATTTTTGTTTCTCGTCAGATTTGACAAAGCCGATAAAAATTATTTGGGCGACTTTGCGACGAATTTATCGCCATATCGCCCACATAAAACTACTTTTTCAGCTTCTCGTAATCAATCGTAAAATCAACGAATTTGCTTTTAAAATTCGGATCTTTTATCAGCCCGTATTGTATCGTTGCGGCTTCGATATTATCGATCTCTTGGTATAGGTACCCGAGCGCTACGCGGCTTTCCATCGCGTTTGGATCGGTGAGCTTAGATAGCTCTAAAAGCGCGGTTGCGTTTTGCGGGTGGTTTGAGCCGATGGCAGCCACGGCTGCTAAAAACAGCGTGCCCGCGTCGTTTATCTTAAACTCGTCGATTATGCGGTTGTAGATCTGATAGCTCTCCTCAAAATCATTAGTGAAAATGTCGATATAAGCTAGCGTCTGGAGCAAGTCGGCGTTATTAGCGTCTTGTTTTAGTAGCGCTTTTAGCTTCTGGCGTTCGTAGTTTAGTAGGCCCGAGATTTGCAAAAGCTTGATGTATTGCTCTTTGATGATGTTTGCGCCGTGATAAAACGCCGCGTCGTTTAGCCGTTTGTCGTGGAAGTAAATTTGAATCTGCTCGACATATTTTTTGATGCCTTCATCCTTGTAGTTTGCGATAAAATCAAGGATGTTCGCTACGATATCTTCAGGTAGCTTAGCCTTTAAAATTTGCGTCTTTTTAGCAAACTCTGCGCCCTTGTCGGTCATTTTTGCGATTATCGCGTCAAAGGCCAAATTTAGCGCGGTCTCTTCCTTTTCTTCCTCCAGCCAGCGCATTAAAGCGCCGCTATTATTTGCTATGAGCGCCATCAGAGCCTGGCTAACGGGCGCGTCTTTCGAGCTCGCGTCGTGGTCGAGATTTTCTGAAATTTCTTGTAGTAGTTTGGTATTATCCACTGCGTTTATATCGTTTGCGATAGCGCCCAGTACGCCCGCTAGGTGATTTGTCGGGTCTAGGTGATAGCTCATGATAAAGTGCTTTGCCGCCATGCTAAAGTTGCCAAGCTGTGCATAGCTAAGAGCTAGGTCGTAGTGTAAAACCGAGTGTTCGGGATAGAGCGAGATGAGCGAAGCAAACTGCGCGTTGGCCTGCTTTAGCTTGTAGTTTAGGGCGTTTGCGATGGCGGATGATAGCTCTAAATTTACCTTTGAGAGCGCGCCGCTAGCGTTTAGGTAGTTGCCCGCTGCGCTTGCATCGTCTAAAAATAGGCTCACTCCGCCTTTTCTTATGTAGTTTATCGTTTGATTCGGGTCAAAAACCTTATAAGGCGCGAAGTAAAACAGCGTCTCGTAGCGCTTGGTTTTATCAAAAAACAGGTCGTTTCTAAAGTGCGCTTGAGCCAAATTTACGTCAAAAAGCTCGGGTTTTAGTATCGTTTTTATAGGGAAATTTGCGTTTAAAAACAGCGGATCCTCGTGAAATACGGCCTTTACTTCGTTTGTTGCGGCCTCAAATTTGCCGTCTTTTAGGTTTATGATGGCTATCATTGAGTTAATTTTATTTGAGTCGCCGCCCTTGTTGAGTGCTAAATTTAGCCTATTTCTGGCCTTTTCATACTGCCCGAGTCTTGCGTAAAGCATGCCAAGCGCCAGGTCTGCGTCAAATTCTTTTTGCGCTTCTAGCTTTTTTATCGCTTCGACATCGTCGCCGATAAAGCTTAAAATTTTAGCCGCGAGGTAGTCGTAGCGGTCTTTATAGTATCCGTTTTCGGCGTGCGAGAGAGCCGCTAGAGCTTCGACGTATTGACCTTTGTAGTAGTTTATTAGCGCGTAGTAGTAGTTGTATAGCGGAGAGTCTGCTTCCTTGTACAAAAACGAATTAGCGAGATTTATATAATAGTTAAAATTTTGCTCGTTTTTTAGCTCCAGCGAGCTAACCGCGGCGTTTATGGCGCTAACGGCGACGTTTTCGTCGTTTGCGATCGCTTTTTTAAAGCTCTCTAGCGCGTCTTCAAATTTACCTTGCCTCATCTGCGAGACGCCTAGATTGTAGTTTGAGAGGCTTTGGTTGTAGACGGCGATGTTTTCGTAGATTTTCAGTGCTTCAAATTTATTGCCCTTTTCGTAGAGTAAATTTGCCTTAGCGATCATGTCGTCGATCTTTGAGCTGCCGAATTTTTGCGACTCGTAGCGCTCCTCGATATCTTTTACGATCTGTTTTTCGTCTATCGGCGGCTTTTTCTCGCCTCTAAAAACGAAAAACAAAACTACGGCTAGGACGATGACGAACGCACCTACCGCCCCGCCGATGATAAAAAGCTTTTTCTTACTTTTTTTAGTCTCTTCTTGCGCCTCTTGCGGCGGCTCTTCTTGGACGACGGGTTCTAGCTCGTCAAGCGAGACAAGGCCTTCTTCTTGGCTATTATCCGGTTCGTCTAAGGAGCTTGTCTCGGGACTTTGCTCTTCGTCTATATCTTCAAGGATTACTACGTTTTCGTCGTCGTTTTGCGCCACTACATATACCTTTTAAGAACTTCGGGGATCTCGATGCTGCCGTCTGCTTTTTGGTAGTTTTCCATTATCGCTATTAGCGTCCTGCCTACGGCTAGGCTTGAGCCGTTTAGGGTGTTTACCAGAGCGTTTTTCTTGCCGTCTTTGTAGCGAATTTTAGCCCTGCGCGCTTGGAAATCGCGCGTGTTTGATACCGAGCTTATCTCGCGGTATTTGTTTTGTCCCGGTAGCCAGACCTCGAGGTCTATCGTCTTTGCCGCGCTAAAGCCCAGATCTCCGCTGCAAAGCAGCATGTGGCGGTGCGGCAGCCCAAGGCTAGTTAGCAAGTCGCTAGCGCACGCTACCATCTCGTCTAGCATCGCTGCGCTAAGCTCTGGAGTCGTGATGGATACCAGCTCGACCTTTTCAAACTGATGTTGGCGTATCATGCCGCGCGTATCGCGTCCGGCGGAGCCTGCTTCTTTGCGGAAGCACGCCGAGTAGCAAGTCATCTTTATCGGCAAGCTCTCTACGGGCAAAATTTCATCGTTGTAAAGATTCGTCACCGGTACTTCGCTAGTGGGTATCAGATACAAATCCTCGTCGCGCACTTTATAGAGATCTTCTTCAAATTTAGGCAGTTGTCCTGTGCCGTAGAGCGTATTTGAGCTAACCAAAAACGGCACGTTAACCAGCTCAAAGCCGCGCGCGTTGTTAAAGTCGATCATGTAGTTAACTAGAGCTCTTGATAGGCGCGCTCCCATGCCCTTTAGCACGCAAAAGCGCGAGCCAGAGAGCTTAACGCCGCGCTCGAAATCAAGCCAGCCTAAGCTCTCTCCAAGCTCCCAGTGCTCCTTTGGCGTGAAGTCAAATTTGGTCGGCTCTAGTACCGTTTTTACGCAGATGTTATCGTCCTCGTCCTTACCAAATGGCACGTCGTCGTCGGTGATATTAGGCACGCAGCTTGCGATGTTTTCGAGCTTTTCCTCGTATGCGCGCACGATTTCTGCGGCATCTCCCATCGCTGCTTTGTTTAAATTTAGCTCGTTTTTTAGCTCGTCGGTGTTCTCGCCGTTTCTAGCCTTTATGCCTAGCTCTTTGCTCTTAGCGTTTTGGATCGCTTGGAAATTTTCTAGCGCTTGACGCTTGGCTTTTAGCTCGTTAAACGTCGTCAAAAGCTCGTTTAAAACCTCGGGCTTTACGTTTTTGCCTTGTAGTTTTTTTACGAACTCGTCGTAGCGAGTGTCTAGTAGTTTTAAATTTATCATGTCCTCTCCTTAAACCATAAACATAACTTTAGCAAGTATCACGATGATCGCCGCAGCCGCAAACGCAAACGGGTGGATGTTGCCTAGCGGGCTAGGGCGTTTTAGTATAAATTTGCACGTGAGATTGGTCGCTACGGCCGCAAATATCAGCATCGCCAAAATAACCTTTATCATCAAGGCGGTTTGTAAATTTGACGCGAAATATCCGCCCGCTTTTGAGCCGACCCAGCTACTCATCATCATTCCGCCCGTTAAAATCAAAATCAGCACGCAAAGCGGCATGATTTTTATCGCGACGCTTGAGATGGCTTGCTGCGCTTTTTGCGCTATTTCCGCGGGCAGTTTGGCCTTGGCTCTTGAAAAAATAATCACGTCGAAAAATAAAAATCCGACGAAAATGATAGCGCAGATTAGGTGAATAAGCTGCGCGTAAGGGTAGATTGCTTGCATTTTTTTCCTTTAAAATTTATTTGTATATGCCTGTTGCGGCGCGTATTTTTTCCATTATCGGCGCTGCGACGGCTCGCGCTTTTTTCGCGCCTTCGTTTAAAATTTCATCCACTTCGCCCGCGTGATTTAGATAATAATCAAATTTGCCTCTCGCGTCCGCAAAATAGTCCCAAACCAGCTCGTTTAGATACGCCTTAAAGTGTCCGTGTCCTTCGCCGCCGCGCTCGTACCGCGCTTGTAGCGCTTTTTGTCCGTCCTCGTCCAGGAATAATTTAGCGATATTATAGACATTACAGTTTTGCCACTGCTTAGGCGATTCAAGCGGCTCCGAGGTCGTCACGATGCTTGAAATTTGCTTTTTTAGCTCTTTGGCGCCGGCGAAAATATCTATCGTATTGCCGTAGCTTTTGCTCATTTTCGCGCCGTCTGTGCCGGGTACGGTTGCGACGTTTTCATCGACCTTGTACTCCGGCAGAACGAAGATATCGCCGTGCTCGTTGTTAAATTTGATCGCGATATCGCGCGCGATCTCGACGTGCTGGATCTGATCCTTGCCCACGGGCACGACCTGCGCGCCGTATAGCAGGATATCGGCCGCCATCAAAACCGGGTAGCTAAAAAGCCCGTGATGCGAGGTTAAGCCCTTTGCGACCTTGTCCTTGTAGCTGTGTGCGCGCTCGAGCAGGCCCATAGGCGTGTATTGGCTCAGTATCCAGTAGAGCTCTAAAACCTCTTTTACGTCGCTTTGCACCCAAAATACGCTCTTTTGCGGATCGATACCTAGCGACAAAAACGCGCTTGCGGCCTCATAGGTGTTTTGTTTTAGCTTCCCCGCGTCGGCGACCGAGGTCATGGCGTGGTAGTTTGCGATAAACATAAACATCTCGCTTTGCCCTTGCGCCTCAACCATTTGTTTGATCGAGGCGAAGTAGTTGCCTAGGTGTAGTTTGCCGCTTGGTTGCAAACCTGTTAGTACTCTCAAATTTTATCCTTTTTGCGGCTTATCTTTTTCCGCTTTACTTTGTTAGATTTTGCTTCGCTTCACTGCGACGCACGACAAGTGCGCCTCATTCGCAAAGCAAAATCTGCCGCGTCTAGCGAAAAAATATCGCGCCTTATTTTTGTTTTTATAAAATTTGCACGGCTATTTGACAATATTGCCGCTTATTTTTGTTGCATTAAACTTTTGAAATCCATCAAATTTGAACTTAAATTTTAGATCGCTTAAGATTTGACGTTTACCGCTCAAATTTCAACCTAAATTTTACTTAATCCTTTTTATTTTTTCTAAAATCTCTTTCGCGACTTGCTCCAGCTCCTTGCCTTCGACGTCGATTATGAGATCGGCGACGTTTTTATACATCTTTTTTCTCTCGTTAAAAAGCTTTTTAGCCGCGTTTAGATCGCGCAAAAGCGGGCGCTTGGTGTAGTGCATCTGTGCTTCGCCGCTCTCGTCTATCCGCTTTAAAATCGCCTCGAAACTCGATTTTAGATAGATGATTTTGCCGATTTTTTTAAGGCCTTTAACCTTTGCAAAGCCGCCGCCCGCCGCGATCACCGAAGATTTTACGTTTTTGGCAAGCTTTTTAGCGAGTTTTGCCTCGCATTTTCTAAAATACTCCTCGCCCTTAGTCTCGAAAATTTCTCGGACTTTTAAATTTTGCTCGCTTTCGATCAGCTCGTCGGTGTCTAAAAACAGCTTGCCCGTTTTTTTCGCGATATACCTTGCTACCGTGCCTTTGCCAACACCCATAAAGCCGATGAAAACTAAATTTTTACTCACTTTTTCCCTCGTTTTCCTCGTCCGAGCCGCTGCGATTTTTCGGGATCAGCACGATTGGAGTGCCTGATAGCTCGAATTTCTCGCGTAGCTTGTTCGTTAGGTAGCGTTTGTAGCTAAAGTGCAGGGCGCGCGGACGGTTCATCACGAGCGCGATTTTCGGCGGTGCGAAACCAAACTGCACCGCGTAGTAAATTTTCACGCTTTTTCCCTTTTCGCGCGGTATAGGATGCGCTTTTACCGCCTCTTCGATAGCTTCGTTTAGCCTTGCGGTTTGGATTTTTTGCGTGTAGTTTTTGTAAACTTCTAAAATCAGCGGGTAAATTTTATGCACTCTTTTGCCGCCTAGAGCCGAAACGCTGATGATCGGCGCGTAGGCGAGAAATTTAAATTTATCCCTGATCTCGCGGCTAAATTTATCAAAATCTTCCTCGCTTTTGTCCCATTTGTTTAGCACGATGATGACGCCGAGCTCAAATTTAGCCGCAAGGCCTGCTATACGCTCGTCAAGCTCGGTTAGCGGTTCGGAGCTATCAAGCACCAAAAGCGCGATGTCGGCGAGCTCGAGCGCAGACTCGGTGCGGTTTAGCGCGTATCTTTCGATGCCTTCTATTTTGCCGCGTTTTCTGATGCCTGCGGTATCTACGAACTCAAAAATCCTATCCTCATAGACGAAAGTCTCGTTTACCGGGTCTATCGTCGTGCCGGCTACGTCGCTCACGACAGCGCGAGATTCTTTTACTAGCGCGTTTAGCAGCGAGCTTTTGCCGACGTTTACGCGTCCGATGATGCCCACTTGGATATTTTTGCGTTCATAGTCCTCGCGAGCCGATATCTCCCTAACCACCTCGCCGTCGTCGCCGAAATTTTCCAAAAACTCGTCTAGATCCTCGCCTGCGTCAGGCCTGATCTCGTCTTTTAGCTGCTTATAGATCCAGTCTGCTAGCTCGTCGATGCCGGCGTTGTGGCTAACTGAGATAGCAAAGCTCGTTTTCGCGCCGAAATTTGCAAACTCGTAGCTTCGCAGCTCGTCTTTTTTGCTATCTACCTTGTTGATTACGAGCGCGGTCGGTAAATTTAGCTTTAAAAGCGCGTAGTATAGGGCCTTGTCCTCGTCGCTAGGCATCATTTTGCCGTCGACCATAAAGATGATCGCGTCCGAGCTTCTAGCTTCGGCTAGGGTTTTTGCCTTGACGTTTTTAAAGAGCTCGCTACTGTCGTCAAGGCCGCCGCTGTCGATCAAAACGCAGCTTCTGTCGTAAATTTCTATGATTGTTTTGTTCGTATCTCGCGTCGTACCGCTAACGTCGCTGGTGATGGCTATTCGTCTGCCGGCTAGGCGGTTAAAAAGCGAGCTTTTGCCGACGTTTGGCTTGCCGACTAAAATTATCTTTTGCAAAAATTTTCCCTTAAAAATCCCGTTATATTTACGGCGAAGTTCGCCGCGTTAAATCCCAATTATACAAATTTTTTGCTTACATTGTTTATAAATTTAAGCCGTTTTGCACTACAATAAAAGCCGATTTTTTAAAAAAGAGAAGTTAAATTTATGATTCATAGATTTTTGATGCGCCATTTAGGCGTTTATTATATGCTGGTAGCTTGCCTGTTTTTCTCGGTTACCGGAGCGTTTGCAAAGGCTTTAGGTGCGTATCTGCCTTCAATCGAGATCGTATTTTTTAGAAATTTCATAGGCCTGCTCATCATCTGCTACGCCATCTACAAAAAACCGCTTCATCAAAAAGGCGGACATCCATGGCTGCTCGTATTTCGCGGCGTAGTCGGTACGCTTGCGCTATTTGCTTTTTTTTATAATATCGCTCATATAAATTTAGGCGCGGCGTTTACTTTTTCAAAAACCAGTCCGATATTTACGGCAGTTTTGGCTACGATATTTTTCGGCGAAAAACTCGGCTCTCGCGGCTGGTTTGCGGTTTTTTTAGGCTTTGGCGGCATACTTTTTATAGTGCAGCCGAGTTTAGGTATCAGCAAAACCGATCTACTGGGCATCTGGAGTGGTCTTGGAGCGGCTATGGCGTATACGAGCGTAAAGGAGCTAAAAAAGAGTTACGACACGCGCACGATCGTGCTTTCCTTTATGTTTTTCGGCTCTATTTTGCCGCTTATTTTTATGGGCGCGGCGGAGTTTGTTAGCTTTGCGGACTTTGATTTTTTGTTTTCTAAATTCGTCGCGCCAAGCGGCATAGAGTGGGTGTTTATCTTGCTGATGGGCGTTGCGGGACTTTATTTTCAGGTGTTTATGACGAAGGCCTACGCAGCGGGTAAAAAAGCGGGCGTCATAGCTACGGTCGGTTACGCCGACGTTATTTTCACTATCGCCATCGGTACCGCTATGGGCGATGCGTTGCCTAACGCGGCAGCGTTTTTCGGGATATTTTTGGTTATTTTTAGCGGGATAATAGTAGTCAAAAAAAGATAAATTTAGCCCGCAAAGCGTCTTGGTAGCGCATGAAATTTAAAGCCAAAATAAACAAAATCTCTTGCCGCATAGCTTTGGCGCAGGCATAAAAGGCGGATTTGATTAGCAAAACGGCGCGCGTTTAGCAAGCTTTAAGCTCGCTAAATTTAATCAAATAAGCTGCCAACGCGCCGCAAGCTTGCTAAAAGCTATAAACTAGGCCCGCGCTTACTTGCATCATCGCAGGGTATCTAGGCTGCGCTTTAAACGTCCGATCAAACGTCGCAAACGCCCTTAAATTTTTAGCGATCTCGTAGCCTAGTCTAGCCGTTATCTCGTTTTGGCGGTAGGTTGTATCATCCGCACGCTTTAACCTATACTTCGTAGTGCCTAAAAGCATTCCTAAATTTAGCTTTTTTATTTTCGTATCAAACGCCGCGTAATACGTCCTTGCGTCGCGCTCGTATATCACGTCGCCTTCTTCGAAAAATACGATTTGATCGCCGGCTAAATTCATACTCCCCCAGCCTACGCTTTTGCCCGATTTTACGTAAGCCAAGGTAAGCTTGGCGCCCTCTAAAACGCCGTAAATTTTAGCCTCCGCCAAACTTCCGTCGCCGCTTTGTTTTCTCTCGTCGCTTCTTGCGTAGTGTAGCATCCAGCCTAGCTTCATCTCGCCCGCGCCGCTTTGAAAGCCGCCGCTTTCGTAAGATATTTTGCCGCCTAGCGCGCTAAATAGCTCGCTTGCGTAAAGCGCGTAAATTTTAACCGATGCGCCGCCTTGTTTATACGTGGCTCCCGCGTTAAAAATCCCTCGACCCTCGTTTAGCTTCGTAAAGCCCCACATTTCCTTTAAATAAGCCCTTCCGCGCCTTTTAGAATAACTTGCGTCAAGGAGTAAATTAGGCGCCGCCGCGCTTGTTACCCGCACGCCGTCTTGGATCTTGCTCGACCAGTCGTGTATCATTTCAAATCGCCCGATTTGTATGGTATTTACGCCGTCGTCGTAGCCCAAAAACACCTGCGATAAAAGCGCCCTGTCGCCCTCGTAAATTCGCTCCGTGCTATCGCCCTTGCCGTGCAGCGTGCGGTAGTTTCTGTCGCCTTCATAGATCGGTACGCTACCGCGCCCGCCGATGCCAAGTTTTAGCGCGTCTAGGAAGCTAAGTTCGTAATTTAGCGCCGCTGAGCCCACCAGCCACGAAGTGTCGTTAAAATACGTCGTTTTAGTCCCGCTAATTACCCGCCTAGTTTCGCTGTAAG